>CAMEOC010000222.1 GCA_945929285.1 uncultured Mucispirillum sp. | reverse complement strand
TTAAATAAAGAAGAAGAAAAAGATAATGAAATGGATAGGGCAATGCAGAGAGCATCGCAAATATTACCATTAAACGATGATTTACAATATATTTCAGCAATACAAGTATTAAAAGGTATGATAGTATATGGCAGCACGGCAAACAAATAAAAGAACAAGCGGTAAAAAAACCACTACCCGCAGGAAAAGTTATAAATCAAAATCTGGCTCTAAAGGAATGTTTTTAGGGCTTGGGCTTATTGCTTTACTTATTGGGCTTATATCTATTAGCATTATGACTATTAGTGGCAGCAAAGGCAGTAAAGAGCCGGAACAGATAGTTAAGATTATACCTGCAGAAAAACCTGAAGAAAAAAAGCAGGACGAAAAGAAAGTAGTGGCAGTGCCTAAAAAAGAAGAACAAAAGCAAAAAGCAGAAAAAAGAAAAGAAGAAAAGCAAAAAGAAGAACAAAAAGTAGTTAAAAAAGAAGAAAAACAAGAGAAAAAAGAAAGTAAAAAAGAAAAAGTGGTTGAAGAAAATATTTCAGACCTTATAAGGCTTGTGTTATACGACCATGAAATAAGCCGTTCTTCTGTAAAAGAAACCATTAAGAAAAATAGCCAGGGCAAAGAAGTATTGAATTTTGATATTACATGTGATGAAAATATGCAAAAAGGTGTAACATCTGCCATTAGCTCATTACTTCGTAAAAAAGGCTATACTGTAAAACAAAGTGGAAAAGAAATAGCAGCTTTTTCTAAAAAAGATGAATATAATATTACACTTAAATCACCTATTAAAGAAGTGGTGAAAAAAGAAGAAGTGAAAAAAGTTGAGCCTAAAAAAGAGGAAGAAAAGAAACAGGTGGCAGAAACTAAAAAAGTGCAGCCAAATTACCCGCCACTGCCTTCCCCTGCTAAAAAGCAGGTTAAGTTTGCCATACTTCTTGATGATGGTGGCAATAGTATAGAGCTTGCTAAAGAGTTTGCAGCTATAAAATACCCTGTGGGTATTGCTATACTCCCCCATTTAGAGCATACAAAGCAAACGGCTCAAATTGCAAAAGAAGCAGGCAAAGTGGTATTTTTACACTTTCCTATGGCACCTAAAAGCTACCCAAATACAGACCCAGGTAAAGGGGCAGTTTTACCTAATATGCCACAGCTTATAATAAACGGTATTGTAAAGGAAAATTTTGAAAATATTGGGGTGCAGGTAGATGGTTTTAATAACCATATGGGCTCAGGTATTACAGAAGATGCTGTAAAAATGCAGCAGATTTTACTGGCTTCAAAACAATATACCAATAGATTTGTAGACAGTAGAACAACAGCTGCCACTCAGGCTTTTACAGAATGTAAAAAAGCAGGGTATAGGTGCGGTGAAAACAGGCTTTTTATTGATAATGATAACAGTGTGGAAGCCATACTTGCAAAAATATATGAAGCTGCAGAAAAATCTAGAGATGAGGGTAGTATTATTGCCATTGGCCACATTCGCCCAAATACTTTGCAGGCTTTAAAAATAGCACTTCCAGAACTGGAAAAAAGAAACTATAAACTTGTAAGTGTTACAAGCCTTACAAATTAAAAGGATAATATGATAGCTTTAGGTATAGAAACTTCATGTGATGAAACTTCCATTGCAGTGTATTCTGAAAAAGAGGGAACTCTTAGCAGTAAAATATTTTCTCAGGCAGAAATACATGCAAATTTTGGGGGAGTTATACCTGAAGTTGCTTCACGAAACCACATTCAAAAAATACAGCCTTTATATGAAGAATGTATGAAAGAAAGTGGTATAAAAGAAAAAGATATAGATATAATAGGGGTAACCAATGCCCCTGGGTTAATTGGTGCATTATTTGTAGGCGTATCCTTTGCAAAAGGTTTGGGCTATGGGCTTAATAAGCCTGTAATGCCTGTGCATCATTTAGCAGGCCATATATTATCAGCAGAGCTTTCTTATCCAGACTTAAAGCCACCTTATACAGCACTTATTATATCCGGTGGCCATACCCATATTTTTGATGTGGATAAGGCTTTAAATTTTACATTAATAGGCAAAACCATAGACGATGCAGCAGGGGAAGTATTTGATAAAACTGCAAGGGTTATGGGTGGGCCTTACCCTGGTGGGCTGTTTATTCAAAATATGGCAAAAAAAGGGGACAGGCTTAAAATCAAATTTCCTGTAGCTTTTAAAAACGAGCCACGGTTTAGCTTTAGCGGGCTTAAAACTTCTGTAATAAACACTATTAATAAAGGCGAATATTCTTATGAAGATATTGCGGCTTCATTTCAATATACCGTTGCAAAAACTCTAGCAGAAAAAGTATTTGCTGTGGCAGAGAGTATGAAAAGGGATAAAATAGTAGTTGGTGGCGGTGTTGCAGCCAATGAAGAAATAAGAAAAGTATTTAATGATTTAAAGGCAGATAAAAGTGTTTTCTTTCCTGAAATAGCAAGGTGCACAGATAATGGGGAGATGATAGCCTATGCTGCCACAAGATTTTATAAATTTAGAAAATTTTTAAATTACAGCGGTAGTGCTTATGATACTAAGCACAGTATTGGAATACTTTAATGAGTGATTTTTTTCAAACAAACCTTTTAAAAAACGATTTAGTAGCTGCTCCTCTTGCAGGCTATTCTCATATGCCTTTTAGAAGAATATTAAGGGAATTTTTTGACGGCATAATATACAGCGAAATGATTTCAGTGGAAGGCTTATCAAGAAGAAATAAAGATACTATGGAATACCTTGATAGAAAAGATTATGAAACCCCCCTTGTATTTCAGCTTTTTGGTGGTAAGCCAGAAAGCTATATAGAAGCTGTGAAAGTAGCAGAAAATGAAACACAAGTAGATGCTTTTGATGTAAATATGGGCTGCCCTGTAAAAAAGGTTATAAAGGCAGGGGGAGGCTGTGCTTTATTAAATGATTTAAGCCGTATAAAAGCCATTGTGGAAAATATACGAAAAACCACAGAAAAACCTTTTTCCATAAAAAT
>CAMEOC010000221.1 GCA_945929285.1 uncultured Mucispirillum sp. | reverse complement strand
CCACCACAGCAAAGCCTCTGCCTGCATCTCCTGCTCTTGCTGCTTCTATTGCTGCATTTAATGCCAGTAAGTTTGTTTGGTTTGCAATATCATTAATAACGCTTAATATTTCCCCAATTTGAGATGAGCTTGTGGCTAATCTATCAATTGCCTGGGCTAAGGAAACTGTTTCATCTTTAATATTTATCATATTATTTTGAACGCCGTTTAATGAATTTGCCCCACGGAGAGTTTTTTCTGCTGTATCTTCCAAAGTATTCATATTATTATTTAAAGCTGTGGAAGTATCTTGAGATATTTGCTTAATAGTATCCATACTAATAGCCATATCAGAAAGCTGTCTTGCTTGAGAAGAAAAAGTTGTAGATAATTCTTCCATTGTAGCAGAAAGCTGGTCTGCACTGCTTGCAACTTCATCGGTAGATTCTTTTACTTCTTTTATTATTTCCTGCACATTTACAATAAAAGTATTTATATATGAAGCAAGCTGACCTAATTCGTCTTTAGATGTAATATTAACTCTTTTTGTTAAATCACCATCACCTTGTGTTAAGCTGCTAACAAGGGAAGCTGTATATTTAATAGGTGCTACAACACTTTTATTTAAAATTATAATATTTATAATGGAAAATAATACAGCAAGAATAACAAATACAATAGAAATAACTAATGCACTGTTTTGCTTATAAATAGTAGTTTCAGTTTCGCTTCGCATAATGTCGCTTAAAATTGCAGTCATGGCCACAATATCCCCAATGATTATATTACTTGCTTTATCCATATTTACATAATGGGTAACATATTTTTGAAATACAGGGGAAGCATTGCCTGCAATATTATTCATTTCATCTATAAGCTTTATAATATCGCTCATAAGTTTTTTATTTGATTCCACTCTTGCAGATGTTTGAATAAATTCTGCTTCTTTACGAAATTCCAGTAAATAAGATGATATAATATCAAAAAGCTTACCGTTTGTAGATGTGCCTGAAAGCACTTCATTTGTGGCAATTTGAATAGATTTAATAAGCTCTTTCATATGGGAAACTTTATTTAAAAAATCTGCATAGAAAAGCCTTGTATCTATATCCTGCTCAAGAAAATATCTCACATTACGGTTTGCAGTGCTGTGCACTTGTTCTAACATGGTGTTACTGTCTTCTAAAAGAGTTAAAAATTTACTGCCATGGTCTATAAACCCTGTAAATATTTTATATGCTTCTGAAGTATCATTATAAAAGCTTTTATAAGCAGGTTCAGATTTTTTATATACTTCTAAAACCTGTTTTAATGTATCAGGGTGTGTTTCTAAAAATGATGTATAAATAGATATGGTATTATTTGAAAGTGAAGCTGATAAATTTTGTAAATCACCATTATTTTTTGATGTAATATAATTAATAAACTGGCTTTTTACTGTGCTAACATTAACATTCATATCTGATAATAAAGCATTTGCTGTTATATATTCGGAATCTAAAGTTTCAGCAGAATTAGCTGCTGTATAGCTTGAATATACTGCATAAATATTGCTTATAATACCCAGTAGTGCAATAGATGCAATAATAAGGTTAATTTTTTTCCCAATAGACATTAAGAACCCCCAAACGAACAATTTGAAATGATTATAAATAAAAGTAAAACATTAAATAATGTAAAATAAAACATACATAATTTAATTACATACTTTTTAAAAATAAAAGTTATAATCATTACTATTATTATTTTTAATTTAAAAAGAATATATGCAAAATATATAATAATCAACAAATAAATTTTAATTTATTCAAAAATTATATAAATTTACTATAAAAATGAACAAATCATATTTATTTGCTCATTATAAAATTAAAAAATAATAAAAAATTAATATACATAAATTTTTTAGGAAATATTGACATATATAAAATATCATACTAATATATAAGCCAGCATATAAAATGGAGATATAAAATTGTCTACAAAGAAGGTTTTACTTTTTGGCCTTGGTTTTTTCCAGCGGAGGCTTTTAAAAATGGTGGCAGAAGAACGCCCTTGTGTAGTTGTGGATATAGACAGCACTTTGGTGGAGCGTGTTACCAATGAATATAATAATGTGGAAGGTATAGAAGGGGAGGCTTCCAGTATTGTTACATGGAAAAAAATAAACTTTGAAGACATTTCTCATATTGTTTCTTCCCTGCAGGATTATGATGTGGTGCTTGAAATTTGCAGAATTGCAAGAAATGTATATAACCTGCAAATACCAATAATATTAATGCTTTATAAAAATGATAGAAGGGAAGAACTAGAGCAGTATGATGTTAAAATAATAAACCCTATATCTATCGCTTCTGAATCTGTTTTAAATATAATACAAAAAAACTATGCCCGCCCAAATAATATAGGCCTTGGCAATGGGGAGATTGTGGAAGTTATTATCCGCAGGCGTTCCCATATTGTAGATAGGAAAATGCGTTTTTTAGCACCAAGCAGGTGGAAAGTTGCTGCTGTTTATAGAAATGGTGTATTTATGGTGCCAGATGGTGATTTTAAAATGCAGATAGGGGATAGGGTTGTGCTTGTTGGCGAACCTAAGGTTGTGGAAAATATTGTTAATATATTAATGATAGGTAAGCCTGAATTTCCACTGCAGTATGGGCAAAATATTGCTGTTGTTGCCAGTGATATGGTGGAAAAAGATGCTTTAGAAATAAACTATTTCTACACAAACACAAGGGCAAAAAAATATTTATGGTATGATACTGAAATTAAAAAAATATTAGATAAAAAAGAAGTGGCTGTTTTAGAAGAAGGTGGAAGCACCTGCGGCGGCACACTGCAAAACTTTAGAAGTGCAGCATACCTGCACGATGTGGGCACATTAGCCCTTTCAGGTAATGCTGGCTTTGGTATATTTAATAGAAAGCTAAAATATTACTTTAAAAAAACACGCCATCCGTTTTTAATAAGCAGAGGGCAGGCTCCCTATAAAGATATTATAGTATCACTTAATGGCTATAT
>CAMEOC010000220.1 GCA_945929285.1 uncultured Mucispirillum sp. | reverse complement strand
AATATTTTTCTGCTGGTTCTCAGAATCATTAAATGGCTGCCTGTCTTGAGCTTCTTCATCATTTAAAAATACATCGTTATTGCCTGCCCTTCTGTTTCTAAGTAAAATAAATGGAAGCAGAATTATAGCCAAAATAAATAATATTACCATGAAATATGACATAATTAAGCCACCGATAAACCTAATAAGTTTTCTAAAAAAACCACCGTGTCTTCTTCTGATTCTTCTTGCTTCAGGAATTATTTCAACACTATCAAGGAACATATCTTTCATACTGCCCTCCAATGATAATGCTATTATTTAATCATCCTTTATAAGTTAATAGATTTAATATAAATATTATTATTTTGAAAATAAATCTTTAAAACCTTCTTTTGGCATATTATCTGGCCTTTCATATGTAAATATTTCATATACTTTGACTTTACCATTTTCTATATTAAAGTTTGTAATAATACCACTAAACATAATAGGAAGTGTAATAGTTAATTTATTATTATCTTCATTCCATTCTACAATATTATTTCTCATACCTAAGTAATATAGATAATTGCTGCCTGTTTTTATGTTTATTGGAAGGTATGCTGCAATATTATCTAATACTTTATATTCCTGCATATTATTAAGCCTTTTATTTAAGTGAAACCTGTAATTATTATAAGCATCTATTATATTATCTGTATCATAAGAAAATTCACTGCTTTTGCAGTATTTATAAACCCAAAAAGGCTGTTCCTTTTCCTTTAATAATTGGGCTGTTTTTTTAATGGTTTTATAGTCATCTTTATTACATTTTTCTTCTTTAACTATATTATATGGCACTTCTTTATAATATTTTTTATTATCCACAGCTTGAAATATTACCCCATGCTGGTTGGAATGGTTTGATAAATCTATATCCTGCTCTCTATAACCATAACTATTTGTGGCAAATAATAACATTAATACTACAAATAATTTTTTCATACTTCACCTGCTTATTAGTTTAGCCTGTAATTTTCCAAAGACTTCATATCTGTTTTAATAATCACGCCTTTTTTACTTTTTATAAACTCTATTTTTTCATTATCTATATTTATTAAAAGCTTGTTTTTACCCTGCCATTTATAGCTTATGTGTTTATTTTTTAAGGTATATTCTATATTTTCACCCATTTGTGGGTTTTGCAGCAGCACATGGGTAATCTTTTTAGCTATTGCATACATATAGAAAAATTTGTGGTAGCCGTTTAAAATATCTTTAGCATTTTTATTTTCATAACAGCCTTTGCCACAGCTTGTAAATTCCTTTGTAAATTCTTCTTCCTTTTCATATACAGAATAAGCACTTTCTATAAAAGCGCCTATTATAATATCATCATTACTATTTTTGATTTTACCATTTGTAATATTATCTTGGTATTTTGAAGAATTTTCTAAAAAATCAAGCATATTTTCATAAAGATAATTATCTGCATAAGGGGAAGCATTTATATATAGTGGAAACATTAGCAGTGTTATAAATATTAACTTTCTCATTTTAATATAGGCTCTCCAAAAGAATTAATATACCCTTCCTCTAGTATGGCAAGGCAGTCTTCCAAATCGCTTCTTCTATCAAACCTGTTATCCATTAATGGTTTAGAAAAAGGCTCATTTACTAAGCTGCCATTTGTAAAATATTCAAAATGAAGCATAAATACTACTTTATCAAGTATTACTTCTAAAGGTATTACATTTTTATTTTTATCCATTTTAGATAAAAAGCCAGGCCTGCCTAAAACCTGCCCCTGCTTTACATTTTCACCAACTTTTACTTTTATGCTTTTAGGGTCAAGCTCACCATACCTTACTATAAAGCTTTTGCCATCGCATGTGGTGTGTTGCACTGTTACTTTATATGTGCCAGCATAAAAATAGCCTACTTCTAAAACTTTACCTTCACTTACTGCAACCACATAATTTTTAGATTTTAATAAGTTATAGCTGCCTTTATCATTATATACATCTGTATATAAATCTCTTGCTGCATGAAAAGCTTTTTTTGTAATATTTTCTGAAGAATATTCTCTTATTCTATAACTTTTATATACTGCCTGGTTTATGCCATGCTGTAAACGCCAGTCGTAATTATCATATTCCTGGCCCATATCATTTACAGGCTTTGAAATCAAAGGGAAAATAACCGGCTTCTCACATTTTTTTCCTGTTTCTGCATAAGAAAATGTGGTTAATGAAAGAAATATAATAAATGTAAATAAAATCCTTACCATACTGCTAAACCAATTCGTAACTTAAATGAATAGTGTGGTATTTAAAAATATCATGCTCTGTGCGTGCAACTTCATGAAAGCCATTCTTTTTATAAAACTCTATGGCTGCACTATTATCTTCATGCACATCTACAAACCTTACATTTAATAAGTTTATAGCATAATTAAGCATAAAGGTGCCTATACCCTGGCCCTGGTAGTCTGGGTCGCAAAAAAGCATATCCACCTTATCATCTTTTACACCCATAAAAGCCACATCTTTACCTGCTTTTTTATACACATATACTTCTAGACTATTAAAATACTCTACAAGTTTTGATTTTATTAATTCAAAACTTTCTTTAGATAAAAAATGGTGGCTATCTTTTGCAGCCTTTTCCCATATTTCAATTAGTTTAGCATAATCTGATAAAATATACCGTTGAACCATAACATTATCCCACTTCTAATTTAAAGATGATTTCCCATATTGGGCTAAAAACAACTCGGATTTTTCATGGGCTTTAACTTTATCATCATCACTAAATTCATTATATATTTTTTCTGCCATTTCTTTTGCATATTCAGAACCATTATCTTCTGCCACTTTATACCAGGCATAAGCTTCTAATTTATTGCCGTCTACACTAAAATGGTAATAACCTGCCACTGTAACCTGGGACTGCATATCCCCTTTCATGGCAGCATGTAAAAAATAATGCTGTGCTTTTTTAGCACTTTTTGGCATAGTTTTCCGTCGTTATTAAATATTGGAAAGG
>CAMEOC010000219.1 GCA_945929285.1 uncultured Mucispirillum sp. | reverse complement strand
ATATGATAGACCAAATTACAGCAGAAATGATATTTTAAATTTATTTATATGCTTAACTCAAGGTTTTTTTACAGTATTTTCAGGTAAACCAGGTTCAGGTAAAACATCTATTTGTAATATTATTGCAAAGACTCTTGGATTAAATAATATTCATCTTGAAAATGCAGGGGAACAATTTAATTATAACCGTTATATACCTGTTTCTGTAGAAAGAGGATGGACATCTAAAAGAGATTTTATTGGTTATTATAACCCACTTTCTAAATCATTTAATAGAACAAATAAAGATATGTATGATACATTGATTACTTTAGATTATGAATATAAAAATAAGTATGCAGTACTTCCTTATATTGTGTTACTAGATGAAGCCAACCTTAGTCCTATGGAATATTATTGGGCAGACTTTATGAATATATGTGATAATATAAATGATGCAGATGTTAAGAACCAAATAAATTTAGGGGATAATTATGTTTATAATATTCCACCTACATTAAGGTTTGTTGCTACTATAAATAATGACCATACAACAGAAATATTATCTCCAAGGCTTATTGACAGGGCATTTATTATATCACTGCCAGAAAGTGATGATATAAAATCAGATTATGAAAAACCAAATTACAAACCAATAAGTTGGGATAATCTGGTAAATGTATTTACTTCAAAAGATGATAAAAAAATTAGTAGTAAAATATTTGACTTATATGCAGAAATAAAAGAATTATTTTTAAAAGAAAATATATATATAAGCCCACGTATAGATAAAGCTGTTTTATCATACTGTAAAACAGCTGCCAGCTTATTCGAAGAAGAATATGGTATTAGTACGGATATTATAGGGCTTGACTATGCTGTTTCACAAAAACTTTTACCAAAAATAAACGGAAATGGAGAGATGTATAGAAAATGGCTTAATGACGAATTGTTTTGTAAGCTTGAAAAACATAATATGTTAAAATCAAAATTCAAAGTAGCAGCAATATTAGATTGTGGTGAAAGAAGAATGAATTATTTTCAATATTTTGATTAGTAGAGCTTTTATGATGTTTAATTTACAAATACACATAGATGATGAACTATTTCAAATAAATTTGCTGGAAAATAATTATAGTGAAGATATTATTTATAATTCAAATAATATTGTAGTCTATAATGATAAACCATATAAATTAAAGTTATTATCAGATGAAGATAGTTTAAACTCTATAAAAAAAATTAAGCTTTATATTAATAATCAAGAAGTAAATGCATTTATAAGTAGCGATGGCACATTATTTCATGAAAATGAGTATCTTTTTAATGACT
Source organism: uncultured Mucispirillum sp. (assembly GCA_945929285.1). GTDB lineage: Bacteria > Chrysiogenota > Deferribacteres > Deferribacterales > Mucispirillaceae > Mucispirillum. The sequence continues at coordinate 1,701 of CAMEOC010000219.1, read as the reverse complement.
GTTATTCTACAGTTCAGGTAAATATTGAATTATTTTTTAAAGATAACAGTAAAGTTATATTATACTCTCCATATATGGCTGTATATATCAATGATGATAATGTGGCAAAAAATATTAAAGAAATGGTAGAATATATTAACCATTATTCATATTTTTCTATGGAAAGTATGGACTATAACAGTAAAATTAATGCAGGTTTGAAAGATGGTGGATATAAAACATTTGAAACATATATTAAAATAGCTTCAAGAATAATCATGTATTATGAAAATAACTATGCATATTTTAAGATAAACTGCAGAAAAAAAATTATAAAAGAAAATATTATAACACCAATACATAGAATACAGAATATTAATGAACAATCGCTTCACTACATTGCAAGGCATTTTGAACAATTATCGCCAACTACTTATGATACTGGTATAAAAGTTGATAATAAAAATTATTTTCCTCAATATATATCAACAGATGCAATGTTTTATTCGTTAGATATATATGAAAATCAAGTTATTGTTAGTTTTTTAGCAAAAGTATTATATGATATAGATATACTTATAAAAGATATTGAAAATCAGTTTAATATTGCAGCACATCAATCATTTTTAAATGAAAAAGATAATAAGTATATATCCATATCATTTCATCTTTTGCAAACTACGAAAAATCAACTTAAAAAATATATGGAAACAATTTCTAGCATTAAGTTAAAAATGCAGGAATTATATTTTATGTATAAAGAAATTTTTAAGATAAATGAAATAGTGCTTTCATATATTCCAAAACCAACAGATATTTTTATGGCAATACCTAATTACAACCAAATTTATACAGTTATATTAGAATGGTTTAGATTTGGAGCATTTGATTTAGCAAAAAATATGTATTTATTTTCTTTTGCAGGTCAGTCAAAGATATATGAATATTATATTTTATCAAAACTAATTACTTCATTTATAGATAGAGGGTATTTTTTAAAAGAACAGAAATTACACGAATACTATAAAATAAAAGAAAAACAGATTATTAATAATATATATATTTTAGATGGCATAAATAAAGAAATCACAATTTATTATGAACCAACAATTTCTTTAGATTATAATAACTATAATATCAGCCCTATGGAATTATATAGAAACAATACTGCCAGCATACATGGTAAAACAGGAGCATATTATTTTCCTGATTATGTGATTAAAGTGTATGATAAGCATAAACAGAATAATAAGTTTATTGTTTGTGATGCAAAATTTACTAAATATGAAAATGCTCAGTATAAGTATACTCCAGAGTTAATTTTTAAATATCTTGTTTCGCTTTCTACCGTTTCTGAGAATGACACTATTGCTGGGCTTGTAACTTTTTATGGTTAATGTGAAAAAGATGATATGCCTTAATTCTTTTATGATAAAATGATAACTTATGAAAACTTAGTTCAATTTGTAGATATAATACCCGTTGATGAGATTTTTGATCATTTTATACTTACTTCTAATATTATAAATATACTTTAATAGATTAAATAAAAATTTATATTATACATATTAATGTAATAATTATACTTTATTTATTATATTAATAACCAATAATATTATATTATAATATAATATATTCAAAATAGAATGCTACATTTGGTGGTATATGGGTAAAATCTAAAAACGATTGCGAAAAATTAAATAAATAAAAAAGTGGTTGTTA
>CAMEOC010000218.1 GCA_945929285.1 uncultured Mucispirillum sp. | reverse complement strand
TATTTCCTGCCTTGGTGTAAACGGTGGCCTTGGCTATGCTTATGAGTTTGCAGGCACTGCTGTTGAAAATATGAGTATGGAAGCTAGGATGACAATATGTAATATGGCTATTGAAGGCGGTGCTCGTGTTGGTTATATGAACCCAGATAACACTACTTTTGAATACTTAAAAGGCAAGCCTTATGCTCCAAGTGGGCCATCTTTTGAAAAAGCAGTTGAATACTGGAAAAGCATGGCAAGTGATAAAGATGCCAGCTATGATGATATTGTTACTTTTGATGTTAACAGCATTAAACCTATGGTTACATGGGGTATTACTCCAGAAATGGCAATAGGTATTGATGAAAAAATACCAGAGCCAAAAAATGATATAATGAAAGATGCGTTAGAATATATGAAATTTAAAGCAGGCACACCTATAAAAGGCACAAAGATAGATGTAGCGTTTATAGGCAGCTGCACAAACGGCAGAATAGAAGATTTTAGAATAGCAGCTGAAATATTAAAAGGTAAAAGGGTTGCAAAAAATGTGAAAGCTATTGCCGTTCCTGGTTCTGTTATAGTTAAAGAACAGGCTGAAAAAGAAGGGCTTCATGAAATATTTATAGATGCTGGTTTTGAATGGAGACAGCCAGGCTGCTCTATGTGCCTTGCCATGAACCCTGATAAACTGGTAGGCGACCAAATATCTGCTTCCACATCAAACAGAAACTTTAAAGGCAGGCAGGGCTCTGCAACAGGCAGAACTATGCTTTTAAGCCCGGCTATGGTGGCAGCTGCTGCTGTGGAAGGTGCTGTAACTGATGTTAGAGATATGATGTAAGGAGAAAAACATGACTGGAAATATTAAAGAAATAAAAGGCAAAGCTTTACCTATGGTGGGCGATGATATAGATACAGATAGGATTATACCTGCCAGGTTTTTAAGATGTGTTACATTTGATGGCCTTGGGGAACAGGCTTTTAGGGATGAACGCTTTGATGATAAAGGAAACCCTACAAACCACCCTATGAATAATGAAGCATATAAAGGTGCAAAAATTATGATAAGTGGTAATAACTTTGGCTGTGGCTCATCAAGGGAACATGCCCCACAGGCTATTAAAAGGGCAGGCTATGAAGCAGTTATTGCTGAAAGCTTTGCAGAAATTTTCTACGGCAACTCATCTGTTTTAGGCCTTGTATGTATTACACTTCCTAAAAATGAAATTGCAGAGCTTGCATCATATATTGAAAATAACCCAAATACTGAAGTTGTAATAGATATTGAAAAAGCAGAAATTAAAGCTGGTGAAAAATCATATAAAGCTGGTATTAAGCCAACTTTACAAAAAAGCCTGCTTGATGGCACATATGATACAATATATGAGCTTTTGAAAAATAAAGATAAAATAGAAGAAATGGATAACAGCCTTCCACCAAAATGCTTTAATTAATATAAAATTTAAGGGGCTTATTTATAAGCCCCTTTTTTACTGCTTAATCGTCTATCTTTTCTTTTAATGTTTCACACATTATATTATCATTTTTATAAAACATATATTTTCTGTTTACCTGTTTGGCACAAAGTTTATCATCTATCATTACATAGCCGCTTATGTTTTCATCTTCTAAATATGAAAAAGCATCTTCTTTTATTGGTGCATTTTTTATAAAATCTATGCATTTATTTAATGTGTTTTCAAGTAAATATTGTGGGTTAGTGCAGCCACTTACAAAAAGAGTGCTTTCTTCGTAAAATTCTTCTGGGTATTCCTGCTCCATTTTTTCTATACTTGATAAACCTGATTCATACTTATCATCAAGTATCATAAACTGCATATATATTTTAGATAAAGATATATTCTTTAATAATTTAACTGATTTATATTTATAAAGATTTTTTAAAAATGTATGCTGATACTCTCCAAAAATATATTTATTTTTATACACTTCCCACTGAGCAAACTGCTCTATATTTTCATAAAGCCCTGAATTTATGCTGTATAAAACATAACTTTCAGTTGAATTCTCCATAAGCTTTTCTCGTATATTCTTATCTTCCTTAGAAAGATTTAATGTTTCTGTTACTTTCTTCATATTATGTAGAAATGAAAGCTGCCTTTCATATGCCTGCATACCCTGTTCATGATTATAATAAGGTGCTTTATAGTCGCTTAAATAGTCATATACATTAACATTTTCATAATACAGGCTTTTAAGTGGTGTTAGATACAGGTCTATATCATTAACAAAAGACTGTGCAATAGATTTATCTGTCATTTTATTCTTGTATTCATCAGAAGATATATTTGAAAGCATAGAAAGTAAATCCATTTTAATGCCGAAGCAGAAAACTCTGTAATCTTCTTCATTATATTTTTTTATGGACTTAATACTTGTTATATTATCAATAATCTGCTCTGATAATGTATCTATCATCATAAGCTGATTTTCATAGGCAGAATAGATTTCATCATTATTGTGGAAATTTTTTAAAGATACTTCATCTATAAGTAGCTTAAGCTGTTTAATTAATGTAGCAATATTTTCTGTTTCTTCTGCTTTTGGTATTTTAATATTTTTTTCTTCACTTTGCTTTAAAACAAATATTACACCTAATATTATTATTAATGCACTAAGTAAAACTAATATATATTTCATAAACTCAACCTTTTGATAAATATTATATATTTTATAGTATAAAGAATTTAAATAATATGTCAAAAAGTTTTTTAAATATAAAATTATGCGCGACACCTAGTGACTAAGTTATTACATATAATCATTTTTAAATATTTATACAATTTTTGTAAGAGCACAAGACATATGTTACAAACAAGTGGATAAAAAAATACCTCTTAGTTATATAATAGTAATCAAGGCAAATAAACTAAACTAAGAGGTATCACAATGAATAAAGTGATAATAACAGAAGAGATGTTATTTCGTCAACGATTATGTGAGTATGCGAAGAAAAAGGTAAAATCTAAAAACGATTGCGAAAAATTAAATAAATAAAAAAGTGGTTGT
>CAMEOC010000217.1 GCA_945929285.1 uncultured Mucispirillum sp. | reverse complement strand
TTACCTTCATACTTATCTGATATCATGTTATAAAGTTTTATTTTACTTATAATATCATCTTCTGATTTATGAGTAATATGGAATATATTTGCATTATTACTTAACCTGCCTGATAAATTTTTACTATTTTCTGCACTAAATAGTAATATATTTTTTTCATCTTGACTTTCTTCATTAGAGATATTTTCTGCCTTAAAAGTTTCTTTTATAAGTTCTGGAATATATTTGCCGTCTTTAATTTTATACAATATTATATTAGTTTGAGTTGATGATTTTTCATCTAATCTAAATGAATATGTATAACCTTCCTGTATGGCTATTGTAAAATAAACATTTGGGCATTTAACTTGAAGATATGATATATCATTAACTATATCTGATGTACTGTTTAAAAATATCAATACATTGCATCTTTCCTGCAAGCCTGAATATTTTTGCTCTAATAATAACTTAAAATCATTTTTATTTATACAGTCTATTACATATATATTTTCTAATAAAAATAATTCTTCGCTACCTTTTTTATTTTCAATTTCTTTTACAAAACTTTCTTCTATAAATCTAGTAAATATAGAAAAAATAGTGCTATGTGATGCAAAATCTATTATATTATCCAAAAATTTACCTTTAAAACATGATGCATCACTAAAAAAATCTTTTATAAAATCTACTGTTTGGAGTGAGTTTTTTATAACATCATATCTTGACTGCCTATTAAATAACACTAACCCATCATCTACAGCTTTTATATCCATTGTTTTACATCTATCATTAGTTTTTATATAGCTAAGATATGTATTATCACCACCTGCCATGAAAAAATTTAAATAAGAAAAAACATCAAGTATTGTTGCTGGAATATCTGCTTTTTTTGTATCTACTGCCTGATTTTCTATTAAACCAAACAGGGTTGATTCATGCAACCGTCTTTTATACTGCCTAGTAAAACTTAATACATTATATCTTAATGTAAACCATATTAAAAAACGGCTTTTAGCAACACCTTGAAATATATTACTATGTTCTTGTAAATTTCCTCCTCCCTGCTGATATGTAAAAGATAATAATGAAATATAAAGCTTTGTATCTTTAATACTATGTATATTAAAAGGTTTACCTGTCCCGGTTAAATGCTGAGCCAATTGATTTTCATATTCTTTTTTACCTATATCATATATGAGCGATATTTCTTCATCTGTAAATTCAAAAGAAAAGCCATTTACAGGGATTTTTTCTATATCACTTCTTTTATTATATTCATCTATTAGCTTTTGTATTTCCTTGCTTAGTTTATCTATATTTTTTACCTTTGTATTTTTTGCAGTTTTATATTTACGCATTATTTGTAATACTTTATTATCTGCACTAATACCTTTGCAATTTTCTTCTATAAATTTATTATATTTACCATTACCATATAATAATACATCTTTCTTATAACCAATTGTATTTATTTCTTCTATAGGTTTTAAACCTGAAAATTTGTATAAAAGTGCTATAGCAAGCCAGTTAGGGTTATCCTCTATATTAAACCCTATACCAAAAGTCAGTTTCTTTTTATTATCTACATATAAGCTGTAATCTGTTGATTTCGGGTCTGCTTCACAATGAAGTATAAATTTTTTTTCAAGTTCTTTATATTCTTCCATAGTAAGTTTTGTATCTACTCCCACTATATACCTCCAGTATATGAACTGATGAATGCTGCTGTAATTAACTGTAAACCCATATATTTATAATAAAGGGAAGATATTAGTATATTTTCATTTGTTGTATAAAGCACTTCATCTATTGGGTTCATCCTATCCCACTCATAACCTTTCAACATACGGCTTCTATAAATACATGGAGTTTTCACATGAAAATTATGGGTAAAATAAAAGCGTGTTCCTAAAATCTCTTCCGTTTCTTTATATGTATATTCATATATTTCTTTAATAATATTCCCTTTATCATCTTTTATTCTTTCTGGATACCCCCTAATAGGTGGTGCAGGCTCTTCTATGGGAGTAAAAAACCATTTAGTATATAAATCTGTTTCACCTTGCTTATTTGCCTTTGCATGCTCTATGGCTCTGCCACTGATTTCCCATAACTCATCATAACCAGCACCTAATTTAGGGTTATAGTAATCATTTTGAAAATTATATGACTGCTCTTTATATTTTTTGCTATATTCATTATCTACACTTTTTACTATTATACTATCATCTGATAGTAATTTTGGGGTTAAACATTCCATGCGAACTATATTCCTATCTATATTTGGAAAAAGCTTTAACTCTGTTTCAGAACCATATAACTGCTTAAACTTTAACTCTTTATAAGTAAATGTTTTTTCTGGTAGTTTATAAAGTGGAATATATTTATTTATCATACCATTTTGAAATGATGCTCGTAATGTTTTACATACTCCATTATAAAATAAATCATATATAAAATCATATAAGGTAAAATCTGTATTTCTAAATGCACTATCTACAGCAAATTCAAAATCTGCTATATTATATATTATTTCTTTACTATAATCATCATATCCTGATTCTTTTTTATATGATATTGTTTTATATACTTGATTATCTGACTGTAATAATATTTTTGCCATAGATTCAAATGTGGCAGTACAACCAAAATTACTTTTACCTTCTGGGTTTTTAGCATATTCTTCATATGGTAAATAATGGTAACATAAGTAATTATTAAATGAATTATAATCTTTTATAAATTCTGATGCACCTATTAATTTTGGGTTGCTTTGGCATATACTGTATATTTTATTGATTATCCAGTATTCTACTATTAACTGAATATATGGATATTTTAATACCAAACGGGATAAATAATTATCTGACTTTTTAGCTGTTAATACTGCCTCTCTCACTAGCTCTGCAGGAATTGGGATACTAAAAGCATAGTAACTGCCATATTGTTTTTCATTATCAATATCTACTAAATCTAAAGATGATAATGGAAACAAATTTAATTGCATTGCTAATAATACATCATACATATTATCAT
>CAMEOC010000216.1 GCA_945929285.1 uncultured Mucispirillum sp. | reverse complement strand
CTATTGCATTAAGCAGGTCATTAATATTTTTTGTTATTTCTTGCCTTTCTAATTTATAGTTTTCCATAAATTCAAAAGGGTTTAATATTTCTTCTTCCTCGTGTGGAAAGCCGCAAAAATCAAGGTTATAATTATTTGCAATTATTTCATCTATGCTTATAAGGCTTGATACTTCGCTTATCTCTCTATTATTCCACCATGCACGTACAGGGTCAAAGTGTATATCAAGCATAGGGCGAGTTTTAGAAAAATGTTTATAGCCTTCGGGCATTTCAAGCCTGTAATACCATATATTTTCAGTTTTTTTGCCTTTTTCAAAAAATAAAAGGTTTGTATTTATATTAGTATATGGTGCAAATACATCATTAGGAAGCCTTATAATAGTATGCAGGTTACATTCTTCTAAAAGTTTTCTTTTAATATTTGTTTTTACATTACCACCAAATAAAAAGCCGTCTGGCAAAACTATACCACATCTGCCATTTTCTTTTAATAAGTGCATAATATGCACCATAAATAAATCTGCTGTTTCTTTAGAACGAACATCACTAGTCACAGAGCTTGTTACAGCATTTTCTTCTGCACCACCAAAGGGTGGGTTTGTAACAATAATATCTACAAAATCATTTTCCCCATAATCTGCTACTGGTGTTCTTAATGTATTATCGTTTATTATATTTGGCACATCAATATTATGTAATATTAAATTTGTAACACATAATATATGTGGGTAGGGCTTTTTTTCTATACCTTTAATATTTGATTGCAGTAATTTATAATCTTCCTGTGTATTTAGGGTATATCTATCAATTACACTGGTTAAAAAACCACCTGTGCCACATGCAGGGTCTAGCACTTTTTCATTTATTTGTGGGTTTATCATTTCAACAATAAATTTTGTAACAGGCCTTGGGGTATAAAACTCTCCAGATTTACCTGCACTTTGTAAGTCTTTAAGCATGGTTTCATATATATCATTAAATAAATGAAAATCTGGCATGGAAGCAAAATCTAATTCTTGGTTTAATTTATTTATTACCTGCCTTAAAAGTGTGCCAGATTTCATGTAATTTATAACATCATTAATAGTTGTTTTTAAAAGCCATAATCTTTTTGTATTATCTGCTGACGTATCCAGCGATTTCACATCATCAAACATTTGCTCTATAAATTTTAAAAGTGCATCGCCTGTAATTCCTTCATCATTAGCAGCCCAGTTACGCCATTGATACTTTTCTGGCATAACTGATTTATAGTTATCTTCTAAAAGCTCCCATTCCTGTTCTTTATAATCAAAAGCCTTTAAAAATAAAAGCCATGCAATCTGCCCTATATATTGAGCATCACCGTTTATACCTTCGTCCATTCTCATTATATCTTTTCCCCTTATGCTACATATATTTCTGTTTCTAGTTCTTTTATTATATTTTCAAAATTTTTTCTACCCTTAAATATATTGTTTAAAATATACATTGGGTTGCCTAGTTTATTTACAGGCTCTAATTTTAATATGTCTATGGTTTCTAAATGCTGTATGTCTGTTTCAGCATATTTTTCAAGCAGTGCATTTATTACTTCCTGCACTTTTGCCCCGTATTTTGCAAAATAATTGCGTTTTTTTACATTTTCTATTCGCTCTCTTTTTGTTAGTGGCGGTTTATCATAAGCTATGTGGCAAAGCATATCAAATGGGTCTAAATCTTTTTTTGTGTTTGCTTTTAATTCTTCCATAAATATACCTGCTTTTTCCATTTCTGCAATTATGGCAGATTTCTTTTCTGCACTGTTCCAAGCCTGCAGGAAATTATCAAGAGTGGCATATTTATTTTTAATGTTCTTTCTTGTATAATCTCTAAATGATTCTGTTATAAGCCTGCCGTTATAGTCTAAATACTGCACTTTGTCTTTTAAAATAGAAACTTCCACATTATCAACATAGTATTTAACCTGCTTTGTCATAGGCTCATCTGGTTTTGTTGTATCATCTTTATTATCTGAAATTACATATTTACTTTCGTCGTCATTATCATTATTATCATCATTAATATTATTTATTTTGGTTATGTTATATTCATTACTTTGTAAAATAAAGCTTGTTTTTTTCTTCCACAAGCCTTGTGCCTCTGCCTATAATCTGTTTAAATTCAATAATGCTTTCTATATTGCTATCTATCACTATTACTTCCACAGTTTTTGTATCAACCCCAGTAGATAAAAGTTTTGAAGTTGTTACTAAAACAGGGTATGCAGAATTTTTATTGCAAAAGTTTTCTATTTGGCTTTTGCCTTCTTCATTATCACTTGTTATCTGCATAACATACTTATCATTAATTTTAACCATTTCAGCATTTTCATTAACTAAAGCCTGCCGCATTCTGCTGGCATGGTCTTGGTCTATACAGAAAAATATGGTCTTTGCCATTTGCTTGTTATTTCTTTTTAGGTAATCTGTTACATATTTTGCCACAAGTTCTGTGCGTTTTTCTAAAATAAGGTCTCTATCAAAATCTTTTGTATTATAATGCCTGTCATCTATTATATTTCCATATTTATCTGTTTGGTTTATGGTAGGGCGAAAACCTTCCACATCTTTATCAATTATTACACGCACCACTTTATAAGGGGCTAAAAAACCGTCTTCTATTCCCTGCTTTAAAGAATATGTATATACAGGCTCGCCAAAATAAGAAATATTTGAAACTTCCTTATTTTCCTTTGGTGTGGCAGTTAAGCCTATTTGGGTTGCATTATGAAAATATTCTAAAACTTTACGCCATAAACTTTCATCTTTTACACTTCCCCTGTGGCACTCATCAACTATTATTAAATCAAAAAAATCAGGACTAAACTGTTTAAATATGTTTTTAGTTTCATCTTTACTCGTCATACTTTGGTATAATGCTAAATATATTTCATAAGATTTATCTACTTTTCTATTGGTAACCATGGTCATATTTTCTTTAAATGGAGAAAAATCACCTGTATATGTTTGGTCTCGCAGTGCTTCCCTATCTGCCAAAAATAATAT
>CAMEOC010000215.1 GCA_945929285.1 uncultured Mucispirillum sp. | reverse complement strand
GGTTTCTTTCAGCGGAATATACTGACCTGGGTTACCAGTGAACTGTTCTGCAACATGGAACGGCTGTGATAAAAATCTTTGGATTTTTCTTGCACGAGCAACTGTTAATTTATCATCATCTGATAATTCTTCCATACCTAAGATGGCAATAATATCTTGAAGCTCTTTATAGCGTTGCAGCACTGCCTGCACACCACGAGCCACATTGTAGTGTTCTTCGCCTACATAAGTAGGGTCTAATATTCTTGATGTAGAATCAAGTGGGTCAACCGCTGGGTAAATACCAATTTCTGCAATAGCACGAGAAAGAACTGTTTTTGCATCAAGGTGAGCAAATGTTGTTGCTGGTGCTGGGTCTGTTAAGTCGTCCGCAGGTACATATACTGCTTGAACAGATGTAATAGAGCCTTTTTTAGTAGATGTAATACGCTCTTGTAATTCACCCATTTCTGTACCTAATGTTGGCTGGTAACCAACGGCAGATGGCATACGGCCTAAAAGTGCAGAAACTTCACTACCTGCTTGAGAGAAACGGAAAATGTTATCAACGAATAATAATACATCCTGGCCTTCATCTCTGAAATGCTCTGCAATAGAAAGTGCAGAAAGAGCAACCCTCATACGAGCACCAGGTGATTCGTTCATCTGACCATATACAAGTGAAACTTTATCAATTACGTTTGATTCTGTCATTTCTAAGAAAAGGTCGTTACCTTCACGAGTTCTTTCACCAACCCCTGCAAATACTGAGTAACCACCGTGACCGTGTGCAATATTGTGGATAAGCTCCATAATAATAACTGTTTTACCAACACCTGCACCACCGAAAAGGCCTGTTTTACCACCTTTTGTGTATGGTTCAAGTAAGTCAATAACTTTAATACCAGTTTCTAATATTGCAACACTTGTTTCCTGGTCTTCTAAAGCTGGTGTAGGCTGGTGGATAGCTCTTGTAGCTTTTGCGTTTACTGGGCCTCTGTTATCCACAGGCTCGCCCACAACGTTTAATATACGGCCAAGAACTTCTTTACCTACTGGCACAGATATAGGCTTGCCAGTGTTAGATACTTCCATACCTCTAACTAAACCATCAGTAGAAGCCATTGCAACAGCACGAACTGTATCTTCACCAAGGTGCTGTGCTACTTCACATATAACATTACGATTTTGTGCTTTATCTTCAATTACAAGAGCGTTGTAGATTTCTGGAAGTTTGCCGGAAGCAAACTGAACGTCTACAACAGGTCCAATAATCTGAATGATTTTGCCTGTATTTTCTGCCATGAATGTTCTCCTAATTATTTTAATGCTTCAGCACCGTTGACAATGTCTAACAGTTCTGTAGTAATAGCCGCCTGCCTTGTTTTGTTGTAGTTTAAGACAAGCTTTTTAATCATTTCGCCGGCACTTCTAGTTGCATTATCCATAGCAACCATTCTTGCACCGTGTTCCCCTGCCACAGATTCAAGCATACTTTGGAATATACTTGTGTTTATAAACTGAGGAAGTAAACTGTCTAATAAAACAGTTACATCTGGTTCGTATTCAAAATCTGGATATTTTGGTTCCAAACCACCCTCAATGGCAAGAGGTAATAACTTTTTACTTCTAACTATTTGGGAAGAAGTGGACTTAAATTCATTATATATTAAGTGAACTTCATCAGCATCACCGTTTGTAAATGATTTAGATAAAAGTTTACCTACATTAATGGCATCATTAAAACTATATTTACCACCAAAGCCTATCCACTTTTCAACAATTTCAAAACCACGCTTAGAAAAATAATCGTATGCGCGTTTACCAACTGGCACAACTTTTATAGTTTTGCCAGAGTTTTCTTTTACAAAGGTTTGGGCTGCTTTTAATACATTGGAATTAAAAGCACCACATAAACCTTTATCACTGGTAACCACAACTAAGTAGATTGTTTTAACTTCTTCTTTTGCTTCAAAGAAAGCGTGTTCTGCATTGCCTCCTGCACGGTTAGAAAGTTCTTGTATTAATTCTGCAAGTTTAGCAGAATAAGGGCGAGCAGACTGCATAGCCTCTATTGCTTTACGCATTTTAGCAGCAGAAACCATTTTCATGGTTTTTGTTATCTTTTGCGTATTGCTTACAGAATTTATTTTTCGTTTTATATCGCGTGCACTAGCCATTAAAAGCTCCTAATCTCCTAATAATTATCAGTGAGCATACACTAAATAATTTAATCAGCTAATTTTATGCAGTAAACTGCTTTTTAAAAGTATCTAAAGCTGATTTCATTTTAGCTGTTAAATCATCAGAAATAGCTTTCTTTTCAACAATTTCTTCTAATATACCTAAACCGCTTGATTTAAGATATGCAAGGTAATCTGCTTCAAATTTTCTAACATCTTTAACTGCCACATCATCAAGATATCCGTTAATTGCTGCAAATATAACAGCAACTTGTTCTTCAACTGGGAACGGTTTATTTTTATTTTGTTTTAAAAGTTCCATTAAACGGCTTCCACGAGTAAGCTGTTTTTGTGTAGCTGGGTCTAAATCGCTGCCAAACTGAGCAAATGCTGCCATTTCTCTGTATTGAGCAAGCTCAAGACGAAGTTTACCTGCTACTTGTTTCATAGCTTTAATCTGAGCAGCACCACCAACACGAGATACGGAAATACCTGCGTTAACTGCCGGACGGAAACCTGAGTTAAAAAGGTCTGTTTCTAAGAATATCTGCCCGTCTGTAATAGAAATTACGTTTGTAGGGATATAAGCAGAAACGTCCCCTGCTTGAGTTTCAATGATTGGCAGTGCAGTAATGCTTCCACCACCAAGGCTGTCATTGAGTTTTACGGCTCTTTCCAAAAGTCGTGAATGCAAGTAAAAAACATCCCCCGGATAAGCTTCACGTCCCGGCGGTCTTTTTAACAAAAGACTCATCGCACGATAAGCCTGGGCATGTTTACTCAAGTCGTCATAAATTATAAGAACATCTTTACCTTGTTCCATAAATTCTTCCCCAATTGCAACACCGGCAAACGGTGCAATGTATTGGAGCGGAGCAGATTCACTT
>CAMEOC010000214.1 GCA_945929285.1 uncultured Mucispirillum sp. | reverse complement strand
GCATCTTGCGATAAAAACGGTAAACCATATGATGATAAAAATAAACTCATCTGGTGGGATGCTAATGCTAAAAAATGGACTGGTTATGATATACCAGATGTTCCAGCAGCTACTGACGGTCCAGATACTGCTAATGGTCAAAAACCATTCCGTATGTCTGGTGAAGGTTTAGGTCGTTTATTTGGCGGCACATATGCAGACCCAGACCCAGCATCTACTTTACCAAGAGATGTTTCTTATGTTACTAGTGACGGCCCATTCCCAGAATTCTATGAACCTGTGGAAAGCCCTACTAAAAACATATTACACGAAAATGTGGCTTCAAACCCATGTTTAATATACCCTAGGGTAAAAGGTTTCCAAGAAATTGGCGACAAAAAAGATTTCCCTTATGTATTATGCACATCTGCAGTATCAGAACACTGGTGCTCAGGAACTTACACAAGAAATGTGCCATGGTTAAATGAACTTGTAAAAGAAACTTTCATAGAAATGCCGCATAAATTAGCTGATAAATTAGGCGTTAAAAATGGCGATAAAGTGAAAGTAAATTCTGCAAGGGGTGAAGTTGTTGTTAAAGCAATGGTTACAAACCGTATTCACACATTAAATATTAATGGTGAAGAAACTACAGTTGTATGGATGCCATATAACTGGGGCTTTAAAGGCTTAAGCCATGCTGCCAGCACAAACCTTTTAACTATTGATGCAGGTGACCCAAATACTTGGATTCAAGAAACTAAGGCTTGCCTTGTAAATGTAGTTAAAGCAGGAGCATAGGAAGTATGGGTGCATTGGAAAAAGCAGTAACATCATGGCTTGAAAAACGCCCTTACTTAGATGAGGTTACAGCTTTAGCACTAGCTTGTGAAAGTGTGTTAGAGGGCAGTAGTGTTATTGAAAAACTTCCCTCTAATTTAGATGATGTAAAAGAAAAACTTGGCCAAAGTGAGCCACTTTTATTAACTGATGCAGAATTTAAAATAGAAGAACTTGCAAGTGTTAATCTTTTAGCACTTGCAAAGCTAAAAGATGCAGAAAAACTGCCAGCAGAAACAAAAACTCAGGCAGAAAAACTGCAAAATATAGCTTTAGATGAAGCAAAAGAGTTAGTAAAAGAAGTGATTGCAGGAAGCGAAGAAAAGCTTAAATCATTATCAGAAAAAAGCGGTATTAAGCAGGATATTTTAGAATATTTTGTGTGGATATCTGTTAGAAAAACATTATCTGGTATAAAAAATGAGCTGGAAAAATGGATAGCTGATAATAACTACACTGCAAATACTTGCCCAGTATGTGGAAGGCATGCAGGCACAGCCTTTTTTAAACATACAAAAAGAGGCAGGCAGCGTTTTCTACACTGCGACCACTGTGGCACAGAATGGACTTTTAAGCGTATAGGCTGCCCATACTGTGATAACATTGACCAAAAAAAGATGAGTATAAAAGATTCAGCGGATGAAACAGATATGCGTGTTGATTTATGCCATAAATGTATGAGCTACATAAAAACATACATAGGCGAAGATGATACGGGTATAGGTAAAGAAGGCTGGGCTTCAATTCATCTTGATATTTTAATGAAGGAGACAGGCTTTAAGCCAAAAGGCAGCCTGATAAAACCAGAATAAAATGATATACTTAGATAATGCTGCTACAAGTTTTCCTAAACCTGAAAATGTTACTAAAAAAGTAATGGAAATATTGTCATTAGGTATAGGAACACCTGGCAGGGGAAACCATATATCAGCTGCAAAAGCAACACTTGGTGTAAACGAAGTGCGGGGCAAATTTAGAGATTTTTTTAATCTTTTAGAAGATTTCCGCATAATATTTACATACAGTGCAACTGATGCTTTAAATATGGCAATAAAAGGCTTTTTAAATAAAGGGGACCATGTGGTAATAACCCATACTGAACACAATTCAGTTTCAAGGCCTTTAAAAGCAATGGAAAGAGATGGTTTTATATCTTTAGATATTGCTCCCTGCAATGAAGAAGGTTATGTAATTATAGATGAGTTTAAAAAATTAATTACAGATAAAACTAAACTTGTAGTAGTAAACCACGGCTCAAATGTTACAGGAGCCGTTCAGCCCATAGAAGAATTGGGGCAGATAGTTCGCGAAAAAGGCAGCTACCTTTTATTAGATGCAGCTCAAACTGCAGGGGTTGTGCCTATTGATATGCGAAATATGCCCATAGATATGCTTGTAGCAGCAGGTCATAAAAGCCTTTATGGTTTACAGGGCACAGGGGTTTTAGTGCTAGGGGAGAGAATTTTCAAACTTCGTCCTTTTAGAGAGGGCGGCACAGGGTTTGATTCTCAATCTGAATGCCAGCCTGTAAACTGGCCTGAAGCATACGAATCTGGCACCCATAATGTACCTGGTATTATTTCCATGGGTGAGGGCTTAAATTTTATAAACGATACGGGCATAAAAAATATAGCTGAAAGGGAGCTTTCCCATGTGGCAAGGCTTTATGAATATTTATCAAGATTTGATAATATAAAAATATACGGCCCTGCCCCTGATAAACCAAGGACAGCAGTATTATCCTTTAATATATTAGGCTGGGAAGCTGAAGATGTGGGGGTAGTTTTAAACCAAAACTATGATATCCACACTCGTGCAGGGCTTCAATGCTCTCCGCTTACCCATCAGTTTTTAGATACTTTCCCAGTGGGGACAGTTAGGGTTAGCCCGGGTTATTTTACAACAGAAAAAGATATTGATAATTTTTGTAACGCAATACGCCGTATAGCACAAGTCGATGTGCCGGTGTATTAGCATAAGGAGGACTTATATGGCAGTTGAAATAGCTATGCTGCATGATGTGGAAAAATGTTCTGCGTGTAGAGGCTGTTCCGTAGCGTGCAAACAATGGAAAAATCTGCCCGCTGATATTACTCCATTTGATGGTGAATATCAGTCTCATAAGGATTTAAGCAGCAAAACATATACGCTTATCCGTATGAAAGAAACTATGGTCAATGATAAAGTTAGGTGGGACTTCTTAAAATTTCAATGTATGCACTGCGGTATTGCAGGT
>CAMEOC010000213.1 GCA_945929285.1 uncultured Mucispirillum sp. | reverse complement strand
CAAAAACATTAAATAATGTTACAGAAGAAACAGCAAAGGTTTATAAAATCTCTCGTTTAAAATTAGAGATTAATTCTTTTAATAAACTCTACCATGAAAAAATGAATAAAATGAGTAAAAGATTACTTGTTTTAATTGAAAATGGTGAGATAGATTCTTCATTATTTGAGCCAGAATACAGCGGACTTATGCAGGTTAAAGAAAAAATTGATGAAATGGAATCAGAAGTAGAAGGCATAAAAGGCAACTTAAAATTCGGCTTTGGTAAAAAGAAAACTGATGAAAATATTGTTGATGTTAAAGCTGAAACAGTAAAAGATGAAACTGTAAAAAACGATGAAAACAAAGAAAATGGTGAAAAATAGCCTTATTCTTTTTATTTTAGTAATATTTACAGGCTGTTCAGGGGCATTATTTGGCTTTTCAAACCTTGAAAAACAGTATGAAAAAAAAATATCAAATGAAGATATAGAATTTTACTATACACCAGCAAAATCTTATATGGTAGCTACTGTGCGAAATATTAGCAGCACTTTTTTTAGCGGACTTAATATGTCTTTAGAATGTGTTTATAATAATGGAAATGTTATTACTGAAATGCACTCCATTAATAATTTAAAAACATATTATTATAAAGAAGTAATATTTAAGGTTGATTATGCTGAGTGTAATAGTATATTATTATATTATACCTACTACCCTCAAACAGACGGTGGTTTTATGTATAGAGATAAATTTGGTGCAATACCATACCCAGAAGAAAATAATATACCTGTTGATGGTGTGTTAGTAATAAAATAAACATACAGGTGCAAACATGATTAGCAAAATTACAAATGAAAAAGAGTTTTTAGCAGCATTAAACAGAGTTGATGCTCTTATGTTTAAAGCTGTGCCTGGCACTGCAGAAGGTGATGAACTGGAAAAGCTTTCTAAATTAATAGAAGACTATGAAAATAGAAATGCTATTGTAATGGGTAAAACAAAAGTAGATGATAGCTTATTAAAACAAAAATATGAAAAATAGTATTTAGCTTGTAATTTATTTTATAGTATTTTGAAATAATTCTTGAAAGATAATAAACAATGTAATAAGATATATTTATGAAAATATTAATTATAAATGCAAGCCCCAGGTTAAATGGTAATTCATCATTTATTAGCGAGGCTTTAGCTGAAAAATATGGTGATGAAAGCGAGGTAATAAACCTTAGCCAGCTAGATATAAAACCTTGCACAGCATGTAGAGCATGCAAAGTAAATAATTCTTTGTGTGTTATAAATGATGATATATCATCTAAAATCTATCCTAAACTTTTATCGGCTGATAAAATAATATTAATTTCGCCAAATATTATGGGCTTTATATCAAGCCTTGCAAAAATATTAACAGACCGTTTTTATTGTTTAAAAACATCAGACCGTAAAACAAAATTTGAAGAAAACAAAAAGATGTTTTTCATATTAACACAGGGTGCAGCAGATAGAAGCCACGGTGAAATGGCATCATCCTGGGCTAAAAGGTTTTTTGAACAGTATGGGCTTAAAACCTTTACAATGGTTATACCCAGCTGCTCCTATGAAAATACTGATGGTGTAAAAATAAAACTTGATGAAATAAAAATGAACGTATCAATATTTTAATAAAAAAGGGAGGTAACTCTAATGGCAGTTTCTTACAAAGAATTAGGTCTTGTAAACACAAAAGAAATGTTTGCAGACGCTATGAAAAACGGTTATGCAGTTCCTGCATACAATTTTAATAACCTGGAACAAATCCAAGCAATAGTTCAAGCATGTGCTGAAACAAAATCTCCAGTTATACTTCAAGTATCTAAAGGTGCTAGAAATTATGCAAATGCAACTATCCTTCGCTACCTTGCAATGGGTGCAGTTGAATATGCAAAAGAACTTGGCTGCAGCATACCTATAGCATTACACTTAGACCATGGCGACAGCTATGAGCTTTGTGTAGACTGTATAGAAAAAGGTTTTTCTTCAGTTATGATAGATGGTTCTCACCTACCTTATGAAGAAAATGTTGCCTTAACAAAAAAAGTTGTAGATTACGCACACCAATACGATGTTACAGTTGAAGGTGAGCTTGGTGTATTAGCAGGTATAGAAGACGAAGTTCAAAGCGAACACACTCACTATACAGACCCAGACCAAGTGGAAGATTTCGTTAAACGCACAGGTGTAGATTCTTTAGCTATCTCTATAGGCACTTCTCACGGTGCATACAAATTTAAAGTAAAACCTGGCGAAAGTGTTCCACCACTTCGTTTTGATATATTAGAAGAATGCGAAAAACGCTTGCCAAACTTCCCTATTGTTCTCCATGGTGCATCTTCTGTATTACCAGAATATGTAGAGCTTATAAATAAATACGGCGGTAAAATGGAAAACGCTGTTGGTGTTCCTGAAGACCAGTTAAGAAAAGCTGCAAAATCTGCAGTTTGTAAAATTAACATAGACTCTGACGGCAGGCTTGCTTTCACTGCAAAAGTAAGGGAAACTTTAGCAACTCAACCATCAGAATTTGACCCAAGAAAATACCTTGGCAATGCTAGAACAGAGCTTGTAAAAGCATATAAAGCTAAAAACGAAAATGTTTTAGGCAGTGCAAATAGAGTTAAATAATTACATATTATAAACTTTATCAAATCAAGCCCCTTTTTAAGGGGCTTTTTTAATGCAGAAAAAGTGTTATAATATATTCTCATTGTCTAATAAATACAGTTATTTCTGTATTTACCACAATATTTAATATGTTATAATACATTATCTTATAAGTAATTAATAAATAAAGTTCTGTATTGACCACAATATTTAATATGTTATAATAATATCGCTATCTTTATATTTACTAGTATCGTTCTGTATTGACCACAATATTTAATATGTTATAATTATCAATATATGCAACAACCATAATGTAGCGTTCTGTATTGACCACAATATTTAATATGTTATAATAAAAAGAGTTCCAATTACCAATAGAGGCACGTTCTGTATTGACCACAATATTTAATATGTTATAATGCTTATAGTAATGGTCTTAA
>CAMEOC010000212.1 GCA_945929285.1 uncultured Mucispirillum sp. | reverse complement strand
GCACTGCTTGTTGAAATGGATGGTTTTGATTCTAATGAAGGCGTTATTTTAATAGCTGCTACAAACAGACCAGATGTTTTAGACCCAGCATTGCTTCGCCCTGGCAGGTTTGACAGGCAGGTGGTTGTGCCTCGCCCAGATTTAAAAGGCAGGCTGCAAATTTTAAAAGTGCATGCTGCTAAAATTAAAATGGCTGAAAGTGTAGATTTAGAGATTATTGCAAAAGGAACACCTGGTTTTTCTGGTGCAGATTTAGCAAACCTTATGAATGAATCTGCATTAATGGCAGCAAGGGCCAATAAAAATGAAGTGGATACTTCAGATATAGAATCTGCAAAAGACAGGGTAATAATGGGTGCTGAAAGACGCAGTATGGTTATACCTGAAAAAGATAAAAGAGTTACAGCTTTCCATGAAGCAGGTCATACTATTGTTGCTATTATGACAAAAGGTGCAGACCCTGTACATAAAGTTTCTATTATCCCTCGTGGTATGGCTTTAGGTGTAACAATGCAGCTGCCAAGTGATGACAGATATAATGAAACAAAAGACCATCTTTTAGGTATGATTAGAATAATGCTTGGTGGTAGAATTGCAGAAGAAGTGGTATTTGATTCTATGTCCACAGGGGCATCAAACGATATAGAAAGGCTTACATCTATTGCAAGAAAAATGGTTATGAGCTGGGGTATGAGCGATAAGCTTGGTACAATTTCTTTTGGCAAAAGAGATGAAGCAATATTTTTAGGAAAAGAAATATCCAGCCAAAAAGATTACAGTGAAAAAACAGCTGAATTAATAGACGATGAAGTGGAAAGAATAATCACTACCTGCTATAACGAAGCAAGGAAAATTATTGAAGATAATAGAGTACTGCTTGATAAAACAGCTGAAGCACTGCTTGAAAAAGAAACAATTGAAACACCAGAGATAAAAGAACTGGTTAAAGAATATGCTGCTGCAGGATATGAAGATAATATGTTTTCTCAAAAAGAGGAAGATAAAAAAGAAAGTGTAAATGAAGAAGCATAGAAAAGGGCATAGATAATGGAAATATACAGGCTTATACCAGAACATAACCGTATTTATAATGAACTAAAGCGTGTTGGAGTAGATGAATACGCTTTAAATATGGTAAATAAAGGTGAAAGCCTGAACTTTCTTGTGAAAGATGTAGTAAGCCCTGCTGCAAATATATTAAAACAGGAATGTTTAGCTTCCGGTATGGATGCAGCCGTTAAAAGAGGTGTAATATCCTGCAGTGTGGAAAAAAGTGATGTATTACTTTTAGGCAATGCTGCTACTTATAAAAGATTAATTAAAAGGCTTTCTTTACAGGCTTTTGGGCTAAAAAAGCTGGCAGAGCAGTTAAAAACATTAATAAATACTAAAAGTGAAAGGTTTATAACACATAATAAAGGTAGTATTGAGCTTAATAAAACCCAGTGTATGGCCATATTAAATACTACACCTGATTCTTTTAGTGATGGTAATAAGTATGTTACAGAGGAAGCAGTTGCATCTCAAATAGATAAAATGGCTTCTGCAGGTATTGATATTATAGATATTGGGGGAATGTCTTCCAGGCCTTATTCTGATAGTATTTCTTATGAAGAAGAAATAAAAAGAATAAAATTTGCCCTTGATTACGCCCAGCAATATGATATGATAATATCAGTAGATACAAATAATTATAAAACAGCAGAGTATGCTTTAAACCATGGGGCAAACTTAATTAACGATATTTCAGGTATGGAAGATGATAATATGGTTGCATTATGTGCTGAAAGTGGCTGTGCAGTTTGTGTTATGCATATGAAAGGAAGCCCTAAAAATATGCAGGCTAATATTGAATATAACCATATAATATATGATATTCAAAGTTTTTTTGCCAGTCGTATTGAAAAATGTATAAATGCTGGTATAAAGCATTCATCTATAATTTTAGATGTGGGGTTTGGTTTTGGAAAAACTCTGGAACAAAACTATATATTATTAAAATATTTAAAAGAATTTAAAACTTTTGGCCTTCCTTTACTGGCAGGCATATCTAGAAAATCTATGATAGGCGGGGTTTTAAATAAAGATGTAGCAGAAAGGTTAACTGGAACAATAAGTGCAAATACTGCAGCCATTTTAAATGGGGCAGATATTATTAGATTTCATGATATTAATGAAGGGATAGAAACTGCTAAAATAGCAGATTTTATTCTGAAGGCGAATATATGACAACAGTATTAGAGTTTATTAAAAGTTATGTTAGTATTGTAGATGTAATTGATGTGGCATTTATTAGCTACATTATATACCGCATACTTTTGCTGCTTCGTGGCACAAGAGCTATTTATATTCTTGTAACTATTATTATATTACTACTTATTTTAAAAAAAGTCAAGAGTTTTTATTGACTTTTTTAAGGGTTACAGGCTGGGTATTAAGTAATATGTCTGGTTATTTATTTTTAGGTTTGATTATTATTTTCCAGCCTGAATTAAGGCGGGCTTTAGCTTTTATTGGTGAGTCAAAGTTTTTTGAAAGAACTGTATCATTGAACTCTCAAATTGTTGATGAGCTTGTGAGAACAGCTACTATACTTGCAAACAGGCAGTTAGGTGCATTAATTATAATACAAAGAAATACTGATATTTCCCATTATGTTACACTGGGGCAAAAAATAGATTCTGTTGTTAGTAAAGATTTACTTTTAAGTATATTTATACCTTATTCTCCACTTCACGATGGTGCTGTAATATTAGAAGGTACAAGGCTTACTTATGCAGGCTGTATTTTACCTCTTACAAAAAGGGAAGATATTGCCCAGCAGTATGGCACAATTCACAGGGCAGCAATAGGTATTACAGAAGAAACAGATGCTGTTGCAATTGTTGTAAGTGAAGAAAGGGGTGAAATTTCTGTAAGTGTTGGCGGTCAGATTATTCCTAACTTAGATGCCAATGCATTAAAAGAAACCCTTGGTGAAATTATAAAAATAAATAAATCAGCGGAAGATTAATATGTTAAATAATAAAACATTATTAAAAATACTTAGTGTTTTAATAGCCCTTGGTATGTGGCTTATGGT
>CAMEOC010000211.1 GCA_945929285.1 uncultured Mucispirillum sp. | reverse complement strand
TTGGTATGTTTTTATTTCTTTCCAGTCGCCATTTGCATAAAATTCAAGCTCTACACCAGTGTTTAATTTCACTTCAAAACTATCATAATCTTGTTCTGCATACATTATTTGAGCATTTGCAAAGTTTGCAGTAATAAATTGAGTTACTTTAGCAGGAAGTGCATTTGGTGCAATCATCATATCAGCAAAAGCAAAACTAGCCATCATCATAAATGCAAAAGTAAAAACTAAAATTTTTTTCATATTATTCTCCTTTTAAGGTATTTTATATACCAGTTATATTCTATATTTTCTTTGTCGTATATATTTTAATTTGGTTACAAAATTTTATAATAATTTTTTATATTTTTAAAATAGAACAAAAAAAATACCTGCGTAAAAGCAGGCATTTTATGAAATATTATATGAATAAAATGTTAGTCAAGTTCTTTTTTTAATATTTTACCGTTCATATCAATTTTTAATTCAATATTGTTTTGAAGTTTTACATCAAAATATCCAAAATCTCTGTCTATTTTAACAATATTACCGCCTTGAGCATTTGCTGCAGATTCTACTGCTGCTGGTAAAATACCTGTTGGGAATGCAGAATAAGCTTCAATAGATTCCCACTCACCATTTAAAGCAAATTTAATTTTTGTGCCGTTATTAAGCACTGCTTCATAATCATCAAGGTCTTTCTGAGCAGCTACAATGTTTGCTCCAGCAAAAGTAGAAGAAATGAAGCTTTGAGCATTTGCAGGTAATTGGTTTGGCTGGATAGGCATATCCTTTGCGAAAGCTGCAAAAGCAAATAAAGATACAACTAAAGTAAAGATAATTTTTTTCATAAAACACTCCTTAAATAAATAATTTATTTTATTGTTATGTTTACTATGTCGCCTAGAAAAATATTTGGTTATAAAAAAAAATATTTTTTTTATTGATTTTATTAATTTTTAGTATTAATACCATGGTTGTATAAAAAAACAGAGGTAGTATTATGGGCTTTTTTGATTCTATTCAAAGTATAATTTCTGTCTATTTATTAATTGCAGTAGGCTATATTTTAACAAAAAAAGATATCTTAACCACTGAGTTTGGCTCTCGTATTGCATGGCTTGTGGTAAATCTATCATTTCCGGCATATATTTTATCCGCCTTGCCACACCAGTTTACAAAAACAGAGTTTTTAGATTCTATAAATGGTATAATTGTAGCAGTTATTGCAACGGTTATTTTATATCCTATTGGTTATTTAATAGGCAAAGCATTTAAAGTATCAAAACAAAATATGGGCGTTTTTTTAGCCTTATTTGTATATTCCAATGTGGTATTTATTGGGCTTCCTGTAAACCAGGCTTTATTTGGTGATGAGGCTATTGCCTATGTATTAGAATACTACATTGCAAATACAGTGCTGTTTTGGACACTGGGTGTATATTCGCTACAATCTGCATCAGGAAAAGGCAAGGGAGGTATAAACTTAAAAGCACTTGTAACACCATCATTAACAGCTACACTTATAGCCATTATATTTGTATTACTGGAATTTAAACTTCCAAGTATGATACAAAAGCCAGCCTCTATGCTTGGCAGTATGACATCTCCTTTAGCCACATTGTTTATAGGTATGGTATTTGCAGAGATGAAGATTTCTGATTTTAAAATTAATAAAGATTTTTGGGCTGTAATGATAGGCAGGTTTATTGCTGCACCTGTTGCTGTATTATTAATAATGGTTATTTTTACATCATTTAATACCCAAAGGCAGGAAGTATATATTTTACAGGCTGCCATGCCTGCTATGAACCAGGTTACAATATTAAGTAAGTATTATGGGTGTGATTATAAATATTCTACCATATTAACTGTATGGTCCTTTGTGGTAAGTATGCTGGCTCTGCCTTTATATGTTACATCTTTCCATTATTTATTTTAAAAAATTTTCTATTACTTCTTTATGGTAAGGGTAAATATTTACAAGCTCATCTTTATCATAAAGAGTAAATTCTTCCATAATAAATTCTGGGTGAAGGCTGCAGCCTGCAAAAACATAATCACCATGTAATACTTTTGCTGCAAAAATACTGCCCCTTTCAATGGGTATGCAAAAGGCAGCATCATTATATATGTGGCTGTTTCCTAGATATTTTATATGGTAGTTTTTATTATTATCTATTATATGCACTTCTAAAACACCACCATCATAATAATGCCAAAGCTCATCAGAAGATATACTGTGAAATTGTGATATTTGGTTTTTTTCTAACAGGTAATATATGGCACTGCCTGCCTTAATGGAGCAGTTATTTTCTCTAGTTATTATTTCATTAGATTCATAATGCCTTTTAAAATAACCGCCTTCTATATGGGAAGTTAGTTTATATTTTTCTATTAAATACTTTATTTTATCTATTTTCTGCATAAGTTGCTTCCATTATCTATACCACTGCCCTGCATATTAAAGCACCCTAAAGTAGTATTAAAAATAGTGTTGTCTAATACTTTATCATTTTTATGGGAAATAATAGTGCTTCTTGTATTATATTCTTTTTCAAGCATATCAGATACCCAAACCATCATAACACTTTCTTTATTAAAGGTGGATAAGTTGTTACTGTAATTTTCACCTTCTAAACCCTGCACTATAATAAACGATTTTTTATCTTTCAATATTTTTATAAGTTCATTAATGTAGGCATTAATATATAATAAGTAGTCTTTATATGAATCTGCAGAATCATAAGCAATAAAATCTTTATAACGCATATTTATAACAGGTGATGAGCCTTCTGTATTAACTAAAATAAAGCCACCATTATTTTTTTTCACAAAATCATCTATAAAAGAAACAGAGCGAAAAAGGTTTGGGCTGTTATTTGTTTTTATTTCAAATATGCTTTCAGTATTGTATTTTATTATATTATAGTGGTAGTTATCTTTTGCTAAAAGGCTGTTATAAAGCCCAATATATAATGTGTTGTAACCTGCATTTTTTAGTATAGATAATATAGATGTGTTATCTTTATATGACATTGTTTTTTCAGCAGTAGCACCTGTAATAACTGCACTTCTTGTGTAATAGTTATTGGCAAATTCAGATTTTACATTGTTA
>CAMEOC010000210.1 GCA_945929285.1 uncultured Mucispirillum sp. | reverse complement strand
ATAGCATATATTTTTGCACTGCCCCTTCTATGAGCTGTTACAATACCTGTTGTATTATTAATAGATGCTATTTCAGGGTTAAGAGATATATAAGTTATAGACCTGTGTGTAGCTTCTTCTGGCATAGCTGTGCCAGATAAATCAAGTGTATCGCCAACTACCACATGGTTTTCATTACTATTTCTTACAATGCTTGTAACAGGAATAGTGCTGTCTTTTACTTTAATATTCATTACACTGTTTGCCTTTTCATTGGCATTGGAAACTGCTGTAATTTTTACATTACCAGCTTTATGTAATACAACATTACCCACTTCATTAACTGATGCAATTTTTTTATCAGATGATAAATATTTTACACTTTTATCTGTTGCATTGCTAGGCTTAATAGTAGGCTCTATTCTAAATTCAGGAATATCTTTTCTGTCAATTTCCTTGCTGCTAGCCAAAGTTACTTCTGTAGCCAGCACTGGCATAGATTCTGCATTTTGCCCTACATTATTATCATTTAACTTTTTGAGAGATAACTGTAATACTTCATTATCATTAATAATACCTTTTTCCACAAGCTCTGGAAAATCTGCACTGCTTAAAGAAATAATAATATCTGCATTACTTTCATTATGAATTGCTACTTTTAACTGCTCTTTAATTTTTAAAGCCATTGCTTCATAAGTAAGTGAAGAAACATCATCACCTTTTAAAGATAGGTTACAAACTGCACCATTGAAAACTAAACCATAAGATATTACATCTGCATTAGATTTATTGGCATTAATGCTAAAACTGCCTGAAATATTAGTATCAGGTGTTTTATTAATACCATACTGGCTAATGGCATAATCACCAAAAATAGATAAAGGAACAGCATCTATATCAACTTTCGTTAATATATTTTCTGCCACATAAAAATCTATCTTCTGCCAAATGCTTGCATTGGCTTCAGATTTTACTTCCACGGAAAATTCGCCTAAACCTTTAATGGTTAAAACACCCCTTTCATCAATGGAAGCAATATCTTTATTGCTACTTGAATAAAGTAATGTCTTATTTACTGCATTAGCAGGCTCTACAACAGCACTAATATCATAATGTAAAACAGCATCTTTAGATTTTGTAAGCTCAATATAGTTTGCAGGCAGGCTAATACCTGAAATTACAATATTTGGCTCAGAATCTTCATAGATTGTGCCAACTGAACTGCTACTGTCAGTAGAACATGCAGCAAATAAAAGAGGAAATAAAAATAAAATAAAAACAAAGATAAAGCCTCTTTTAATCATAAATACTCCTTTTTAATTTTAAAAATATCAGTTTTGTATATAATACTTATCGCTA
Organism: uncultured Mucispirillum sp.; assembly: GCA_945929285.1. GTDB lineage: Bacteria > Chrysiogenota > Deferribacteres > Deferribacterales > Mucispirillaceae > Mucispirillum. The sequence goes on along the minus strand of CAMEOC010000210.1, from coordinate 1,768 downwards.
TTATACACATATACTTTAATATATATAAAGCCATACTTTAAAAAGCACAGCGAAAGCCCAGCCTGTAAGAAAAACAAAAAAATAAATAAAATAGGCTGGTTCAAAAATAAAATAACAGTTACAATTATATTACATTTCTATACTATATTTGTCAATTATTTTTGCAATATTTTTAGTGTAATTTTATTGACATTTAAAGTGATAGTGTAAAAAAATAATTTATGATATAGTTAATTAGAACTTACCTACTTTATAACCTATAAATTTTGGAAGTGCTTGTAAAATAAAGAGAATTTTTTTATAAAAACTTAAAGTGTTAAGTAAAGTTTTACCTCTTTTTTCTGCTTTACCAAAGGTTTGCAAAAGCCACTTATTTTCTTTATGCATTTTGCCTATTTGTTTACCTCGCATATATTCAGACTTAATAGAGTATGGGTGGCTGTGAATGACTTTTGCTTCAGCATTATAGTATACTTTTTTGCCCTTTAATATTAATTTAGCAGATATAAGCATATCTTCTGCAAAATCTGTTTTTGGAAAACCGCCAATAGATAACAGATCTGCTATTTTATATGCTGCAAAGCTATCAGAACAAAAAGCCGTTGAAAGCCCGTATTCTGCTATATTTTCTTTTGATTTTAAAAGGGAAGTTTCCCCATAATTAAACTGCCTGCTTACTTTTTCTATAAACGATGAATTATCACGCACCAGCTGCCTGCCATAAGCTATTGAAACATCTGCTATATTAAAAGATGAAAGCAAAGCTCTACATGTATTATCATCATTAAGTAATACATCTTGAGTTAAAAATATGGCATAGTCATAATTTTTATTATTATTTACTGCCAGTTGCCGTGTTACGCCATGGTTGAAATCTTTTTTATCTATAATGGTAATATCACAGTTATATTTTTTACAAATATTAACCGTATTATCAGTAGATGAAGAATCTATTATACAAATTTTTTCAGGGGGCAGGCTTTGATTATGTATAGATATAAGCAAATTTTCTAACCCCTGCTTTTCCCCATTATATGTAGGGATAATGATTATGTAACTCATTTTATTTTACCTAATCACTTAATTTTACAATTATGGTATTATCTATTAAATTTATGCAATCATTACTAGGGTAACTTGGCATTTTTTTAATTTCTTTTTTCATTTCATCTGTAATTTTGCCTAAAGTTATATCCATTGGAAAACCAAAAAGCTTCATAAAGGCTAGCATTCTACCACTATTTCCGTTATCCCATGAAAAAAATGATGCAATAAATACATCTTTTCCACTAATTAGTGGGTGCTTTGGTTGTTTATTTATCTGGCCTGTAAAAGTTATTTTATGCTTTCCGTAATAAACATCAGGATATTTATTATAAATTTTACCTGCTAAATCATTAGCTAATACTTTATCCTGCTTATATAATAAATAATAGCTTGTTTGGTATTGGACAATATATGTTGTATGATATCCAATAATTAATATTGTTAGTAAAACAATTATCATATGTATTTTTTTATTTTTATTTAATATGAAAATAAGAAGTACAATAAAGGCAGGATAATATGCAACAGACAATTTAGCTCTTATCGGTAAAGCACTACCAAATACTATGTTTAATGAAAAAATAGCCAGTAAAAACAAAAATACTAAACATATAAATTTTATATTTTCCTTAAAAAATCTATATTGTTTTATATAATATAACAAAGACAATATTACAATAACAGTAATCAGAATATTTGCAGTATGTTCCCCTTGAAAACC
>CAMEOC010000209.1 GCA_945929285.1 uncultured Mucispirillum sp. | reverse complement strand
TATGAGAATTTAGACGACTGCTTAAAATGTTGCAATCGTTTTTAGATTTTACCTAAAAGAAATATAACTAATTTTTAACTTGTAATTATGGTTTGTTTATATTATAATCGCCAAAATAATTTTTATGTGCAAAGTATCAACTATTTTGCATATAAAATTGTTCTATTTATTATCCAGTTTTTATAACATTCATAAGGAATTATATGGTTTTTAGTTCATTTACATTTTTAGTCTTTTTTCTTCCTTTAACAATACTTGTTTTATATCTTTTACCTCACAGATATAGAAATACATTTTTATTAATTATGAGTTTAATATTTTATATGTGGGCAAGCCCACAGTATTTGTTGGTAATGATAGGCGTAATTATAATGAACTATTATGCTGGTATATATATAGATAAGTACGATACTGCAAGTGCAGCTAATGGAAAATTTTTTAAAAATAAAAAGAAAGTTTTAATTATTGGTATTTCTGTAAATTTATTAGTCTTATTTATTTTTAAATATTTATCATTTACTATTGACAGCCTTAGTCAATTTGTACAATTACTTGGGTTTAATGGGTGGACATTTAAGCACATTGTGCTTCCTGTTGGTATATCTTTTTATATTTTTCAAAGTATATCATATTTAGTTGATATTTATAGAAAAGATGCTCCTGTACAAAAGAGCATAAAAAACTTAGCATTGTATATATCAATGTTTCCACAGCTTGTAGCAGGCCCTATTGTTAGGTATAGTTTAGTAGCAAAAGATATAGAAAAAGAGAGAAATATTTCATATGATAGTTTTATACTTGGGTTAAAAATATTTATAATAGGCCTTTCCAAAAAGCTTCTTATAGCAAACCAAATGGCAGTAATTGCTGATGGTATATTTAATAGTGGTACAGAACACTTATCCACAATTAATGCTTGGTGGGGGGCTTTAGCATATACACTGCAAATATACTTTGATTTTAGTGGTTATTCTGATATGGCAATAGGCCTTGGTTTGATGATAGGCTTTAAATTTCCATTAAACTTTAATTATCCATATATTTCATATAGCATAACAGATTTTTGGAGAAGGTGGCATATATCACTTTCTAGTTGGTTTAGAGATTATGTCTATATTCCACTTGGTGGCAATAGAGTAAAAGTCTCTAGAATGTACATTAACCTTTTAATCGTTTTTACAATAACAGGTGTATGGCACGGTGCAAACTGGACATTCATTGTCTGGGGGCTTTTTCATGGTTTTTTCTTAATATTTGAAAAAATTACTGGTCTTAATAAAATAACAAAATTTAAATCAATTCGCTGGTTAATTACAATGATTATAGTAATTATAGGCTGGGTAATATTTAGAGCAGAATCAATGACAGAAGCATTGTTATATATTAAAGCTATGTGTGGATTAAATAGTGGAGCAGAGTATATACTTTCATATAAATTTTATAGTGAAAGTGTATTCTTTTATATAATACTTTTTGCTGCTATAATTGGCTCTACACCAGCTGTAAAAAAATTATTATTTAATAATATAGATGCTTTTACTCCAGATAATGTAAGTGGTAAAAAATTAATTTTACAAAATATATTATTAATAATGTTTGTGTTAATGAGTTATATTTTACTTGCAAATAATTCTTATAACCCATTTATATATTTTAGGTTTTAGAGGAATATATGAAAAAAATACTTATATTTAATGTTTTATTATATTTAATAAATATAATCTTAATTTATAAACTTAATATTAGTGTAAATTTTATAGTAACTTTTATTATTATTACCTTTATTTATTTATTACTATCTATTTTTATACTTAAAGCATTTAAAGATACAGTATTAAATATTAATATGATTTTTTACATATTTACATTTATAATTTTTGCCCAAGGGGTGATACTTTTTAATTTTAATAACAGTATAAGTGCTAAAGAAAATAGAAATTTAGCCAGTTTTCCTGATGTAAACCCTTTTCATGAAGGTTTTGCAGAACAAATGGATAGCTATATTAATGATAGAATTGGTTTAAGAAATAATGCCACAGACCTGTTTCGTAAATTGAACTTTTTTAATGATTTTAATATCATGAGTAGAGTTTTAATAGGTGTTGATAACTGGTTATTTTTCAATACTGAAAATGATGATTTTAAATATTTTACACGTAGCAAATCATTTACAGATGAGAAGTTAGAAAAAGTAAAAGAAGTTATGAATAAAAATATTGAATTCTGTAAAAAGCATGGTATAGAGTTAATAACATTAATAGCACCTAATAAATCTACTATTTATCCAGAATTATATAACCCATACTTTAATAAACTTAAAGGAGTAGATAATTATATTATATTAAAAAATTATATAGAAAAAAATATTAATACTAGTGTAATTATGCCATATGATGAATTAATGAATGGAAAAGATAAACTTTTATATTACCCTTTAGATACTCATTGGACATCAAATGGTGCATATATTGCATACCAAGTGCTAGAAGAAAAAATAATTGAAAAATTTCCTTATTATAAAAGGCTTAATAAAAATGATATAAAAGAGTGCCAGCAAAACCAATCAAATGACTTGGAAGTTATGCTAAATATTAAATTTGACAGGAAACCAATTCAAAGTATATGTACTGTAGAGAATAATCTTCTTATTGTAAAACGTACAGACCCTCCTCAACTAAATTCAGTTAAATCATATGGTGGTGAAAAGGCACCAAAAATACTATTAATTCATGATTCCTTTATGCATGCACTTTCTCCATTTATTGAAAAAGGTGCTTCACATATTGGTCATCTTTGGATATATGATAATGATTTTAGTAATTATTCAGAACAAATTCTCCAGTTTAAACCTGATATAATAATATGGGAAAAAATAGAACGCTCTATGTTTATGCAGTAAATTATTATAATATTATAAGTATGTATTATATTGATATACGTTAGTATTTATATAAAATTTGTATTATAATAAAACATGCCTGTATATAGTAATGCTGTCAAAATATTTCAAAAAATACACTAATAAAAAAAGTAATTGTTTATAATAAGTTATGTTAAAATCTAAAAACGATTGCAACATTTTAAGCAGTCGTCTAAATTCTCATAA
>CAMEOC010000208.1 GCA_945929285.1 uncultured Mucispirillum sp. | reverse complement strand
TCCACTGGGTATTTTTCATCTATTTTAATACCTAAGCCACCGTCCCCTAAATATACTATTGGGCGAATATAGCATTCTTCTAAATTATTTGCTTTAATAGTTTCAACAGTTGCCTGGCAAAGCTCATCAAGGGAATATCCTGGGTTTATCATAAATATTCTTGCGGAATCTAAAAGCCTTTGCATATGCTCTTTTAAGCGAAATACAGCAGAGCCATTATCTGTTTTATAACAGCGTATGCCTTCAAAAACACCTACACCGTAATGGAGAGTGTGGGTTAATATTGAAACATTTGCATTTTCTTTGGCAACAAGTTTGCCATTCATCCAAATTTTACTATCATTACTTACTGCTGACATTATCTTCTCCTTTTATTAATATGGCATTTCCACAGTTAATGGTCTTGTCATTAAATCTTTTACAGAATCTCTTGGGTTTTTACGTTCATATATTATTTTATATACTTCTGTACATATTGGCATTTCCACGCCACGCTCTTGAGCTGCTAAATAAACAGCCTTAGCAGTAGGCACACCTTCTGCCACCATTTTCATAGACTGGGTGATTTCTTCAATATCTTTTCCTTTTGCTAATAATTTTCCAACACTATAATTTCTAGACTGCTCACCAGTGCATGTTAATACTAAATCACCAAGGCCAGAAAGCCCAACAAAAGTTTCTCTTTTTGCGCCATATGCAAGCCCAAAGCGAGTGATTTCTGCAAGCCCTCTTGTAATTAAAGCAGCTCTAGCATTATTATCTAAAGCCATACCGTCACTTAAGCCTGTTGCAATAGCAATAACATTTTTAACAGCACCACCAACTTCTAAGCCTATCATATCATCTGATGTATAAACTCTGAAATAATCGCAAGATAATGTTTCCTGCCACCATTTTGCAAGGGAAGCAGAATAAGATGCAATAGAAACTGATGTTGGTTTTTGTTGAGATAACTCTTTTGCAAATGAAGGGCCAGAAAGCACAGAATATTTAGCTGTTACTTCGCTGGATATTACTGTTAATATTAACTGGCCTGTGGCAATTTCCACACCTTTTGTTGCCAGTAATATATTTTTGCCTGTAAGGCTTTTTGCATAAGTCTTTGCCATTGTTCTTGTAAATTGAGAAGGCACAGACCAAATTATATAATCTTCACTGCAATTTTCAAGTTCTTCCATAGGTTTTGCTATTAAGTTTTTAGGAAGTAATAAATCTGGTAAAAATACTGGGTTTACATGGGCTTTATTAATAGCCTCTATAATCTCATCTTCTCTCACATACATTACAACTTCTCTGCCATCCTGGGCTGCTAAAGTTGCAAGAGCAGTACCAAAACTACCGCCACCTATAACCGCTACTTTATTATTCAACTTATATCCTCCACAAATTTAGCTTGTTATACTAAAAATATGAAATGATTATAATAAGTTTTTTGAAAAAAATAAAGAGATAAAAATATATTAATTAATTATTTTATAAATTTTTAATATAATATTAGGTGGTATATTAAATATTTAAGCTGTATATTTAATTTTCTATCTGCCTTTAAAAGAAAATATTTTCTTTACTATATCTTTATCCACATATAATATTCTACCTTTTAAAGGCATTAAAAACTGGTCGTTTAATGTTGGCACTGCAAAAAAGTAGCGGTTAATACCTCGCCTGTTTACCTTTAAAGTAATAGTAGCTGTTGGCCTTTGTGGTATTTTTAAATTTTCATCTTCCACAAAGCCTTTTGCTTCTGCTGAAAGTAAATCTTCTATTAGTTTTTGAACTTTTTCTTCTTTTATAATATTTTTGCCATCTAAAAGCCAACCGTTTTCTGTTCTATGAAGTGTCATAAAGTCCATACCTAAGCTTGCTTCCATACTTTTTATCTGCGGATAATATGCTTGAAATAATAAAGTATCTGAAAATGCACCTGCATCTTTTGGCAGAAGGCTTAATGCTCCAGAATGCACCACCAATATATCTGGGTCGCCTGTTTTTGTAATATATACATAGTCTTCATCCTGCTCTACCCTGTTGCCTATGGATATGGTAATTCGCTTTCCCCCGTAATCTAATATTAAATAACCGTTGCTGCCTATGCTGTATTCTGGTGCATCTACAGCTCCAGATATTCTTTCATCCACATTTAAGTCGCTTAACCTGTTTAAAAGTTTTGTAACTTTACTTCTATCTGCTTCCCAGTCAGAATCTATTAAATACCAAATACCTTTTCTTTTTTCCAACTGCAGGCTGTATACTGATGTTCTATATTCCATAGCTGTAATACCGCTTATATCTGGCAGTAATTTTTTAAAGATTTTACCTTTTAACCTTCTATAAGGCATAAAATAAATAGTTACTAAAACTGCCACTAAAACAAGAATTCCAATATTTGCCCATAACATAAAAAAACTCCATATAATAAAATATATACTACATATCGGCACTATATATATTTAGTTTAGTAATTTTAATACTTTAAAGTTAAATCATTAAGGTAATAATAAACCTGCCCTAAAGCTATACCTGCATCATTTGACGGCACTTTTTTATGGGTTAATACATTTAAGCCCTTAGATGATAATATGTTGTATATTTTATTACTTAAAAATATATTTTGCATAACTCCGCCAGATAAGGCAACATTATCTATATTATATTCTTTTGAAATTTGCAAACATATATTGCATATTATATTTGCAAAACCATTATGAAATTTTGAAGCCATTACTTTTTCATTTTCATTATTTTTAATATCTTCCACTATTTCAGAAAATGCTTTATGCAGTTTTATTTTTCCGTCTTCATAAGTAAAAGTATATTCTTTTTCACACTCTATAATTGTATTATTTTCTAAAAGAATTGCCAGCTCCCCTTCATATTCATTGCTTCGTTTATTTAATATTATAGAGCCTACTGCTTCAAAAAGCCTGCCTGCTGCTGAAGTGTATATGGAATTTATCTTATTATCTACTGCCATTTTTATAAGGGATATTTCCTGCTCTGTTGTATAGCCCCTTTCTAATAATATATCTTTTATACCATCAAGCAGATTATTTGTATGCAGGTATGATATCATCATTCTGACAGGGAGATCGGAAGAGCGTCGTGTAGGGAAAGAGTGTAGATCTCG
>CAMEOC010000207.1 GCA_945929285.1 uncultured Mucispirillum sp. | reverse complement strand
CTGGATTTAAAAAGCAGGTTTAATGCAAGCCCAGATTATTATGCCGTATTAGATATTATGGAAGAAGCAGCTTATGGTGAAAAAAATATAAATAACTTTATTGAAAAGATAAATAAAGCAGCAGCAGATAAGCAGGCTTTATCTGCCAATAATGTAAATGCTGTAACTATAATGACTATACATAAATCAAAAGGGCTGCAGTTTCCTGTTGTAATTCTGCCTAGCCTTAAAAGCAAAATAAGTATTGATACAAATAAAATAACATTATTTATTTCAGATAATGAAGAATTTGGAGCATCTACTTTATGTTATGCTTATAAAAAAAATGATATAGATTTTATAGAAAATACTGATGCTAAAAAATATATGGACCAGGAAAACCAGCTGATTTTACAAGATAATGTAAATATGCTTTATGTGGCTATGACAAGGGCAGAACAGGCACTTTTTATTAGCTGCGACCCTATTAAAAATAAAGTAACAGACCTTTCCCAGTATTTATCTCAATTTGTTGATGAAAGCATAATAAAAGGAAAACTAAAACCCCTTAAAAAAGAAGCTGTTACAGAAAAAGAAAGTATTAATATAAAAGTGGATATAGATAGGGAAAAATCATTTAGTATAGACCATGTGGAATATAATAAAACTAATGATAAAGAAACCCAGAGTTTTGAAGCAACCCTTTTTGGCTCATGCCTGCATGCAGGGCTTAATATGCTTGATTTTAATAATAAAGAAAGCCTTACAGTAGCTAAAAACCATATATTAGCCCATTACGGAGCATTAATAAGTAATGATACTTTAAATATAATAAACAGCCATATAGATAATGTGTTTAGTAATGAAAAATGGCAGGCTCTTTTTAAGGGCAGAGTTTTTAAAGAAAGGCATATCGGGGAAAATAACAGCCTTTATGCAGTTGATATATATAGTGAGTTTGATGATAAAATAGTGGTTATGGACTATAAAACAGGATATATAGATAAGCAAAGATTAAGTGAGTATGGCAATCAGCTTAAAAATTATGCTTCCATATTAAAAAAAGTGTATAATAAGAAAGTGGAAACTTATATTTATCATATTGAAACTGGGGAAATAAAATCAACAGTTTAGAGAAATTTGTATTAAAATAAATTTGTTTTCCTTTACTTTTTTATTGATTTTTAGCTGGTTTTATATAATATTTAAGCTATGAAAGTGCGTCTAATATTGTATACAGCTTTTACAGTTTGTTTTTTTGCTTATTTTTCTGCCTATGCAGAAGATAACAGCAGGGTTATAACTCCGAAACATTATGATAATGAAGAAGTGCATGAAAATAGTAATGTTTCTTTAGATGAAAGCAATGCCTTATATTATAATGCTGATGTAAATTATGGGCAGGAAGTATATGAAAGGTATGTTAATAAAGCTGATATTTTAGGGTATTTACAAAGCCCTTACCTTTCCCCTTTTAGTGCTATGATAGCAGGTAATGTGCTTACTTCTTATGCCCTGCCCTATTATGGCAACCTTACATATTATGGCCACCAAAACTCACCACTTTCCCGCTTTAGCACAGGTATTACCAGGTTTACCACAAAAAGTATGGCTATTTTTGATAAAGAAGTTGAAAATACTATGCTTGCCAATGATATTTCAAATATTTTACTAAATTCCCTTTTAGGCTATTTTACAGGTAATGTATTTGGCTTAAATATATGGAGCTCCACAGATATTGCCTATACTTCAGGGTTTGAAGCTATTATTAGGCCTTTTAGAAATATGGCTTTTTCTTATTCTTATATGACAGAGCAAAATATTAATATGACAACCTTTCAATTTAAGTTTGGCTATAATAAAAACAGTAATCTGGCAGTTATAAACGCCCATTCTTTTGGAGAGGACAGGCAAGTAAATACCACAACTGGTGTGGAGTGGCAGTTTTATTTTTAAAGGCGGGAAAACATTTCTTTTATCTGCCTGTGGTTTATTATCTTATAGGCAGCTATACCCATTAATATTCCAGTAATTACAGCAGAAAGCAAAAGCACTCCTGCAATATTTGTATATATTAACCCTTTTATATAAAGCAGGCTTACTATTACCACCTGCATTACCATATGAGCAACTGCCCCTATTACACTTATGGTTATTATACTAAGCTTTTCTTTAAAAAACTTATAAGTAATAAACATACATAAAAACGAAAATAAGCTTGCAGGCACACTTAGTGATAATTTAAAGAAAATATTTGCAGAAAATATTGGCACAATAAATGATTTTAAAAGTGATAGTAAAAGTGCATAGTTTGCCTCTGCAAGATAAAGCATAATAAGTATGGGGATATTTGAAAGCCCTAAGCGAATGGCAGGCACAGGGCTTGGAATAAAGTTTTCTATAACACCTAAAATAATACTTACAGAAGCCATTAAACCTGTTAAAATATATATATTTACTTTCATTTTGAAACCTTTAAAATATTTTTGCAGTCTATAATAAACGCCACTTTATTTGGGGCACATATTATAGCTTCCCCGCATTTTGATATGGCAGCAGTGTTTACACAAACCTGGTTTGCACAGTCTGAATGGGTTACCTGCACTTTTTCATCTTCTATTATATAATCTATACTTTTATATGCTGCATGTTTTTTGCCGTAAATATCTTCCACCTGGGAATAAAGGTTATATTTACCTGGTTTAAAGGGAATATAATAAGAGTCCTGCTCCACCACAAGCAGAAGTTTTTTAGCTTCGTAACCATAAGGCTTAAAAATTAATACTATGGATAATACAAGAAAAAATAAGATTATGATAATATCTATAATACGAACCATACTTCACCAATAATTAGGATATATTATATTACCATAATTGTCAAGAAAGGCACAAAAACAAGAGAAGCCTATGGTGCTTAAGTATATGGATATGAATATGTAACTAGAAAAAAATAAAAACGCTATTAAGTTATATATATACCTTTACTACTTATACTACAAGCACCATACTATAATACTTAAAATTTACTGTTTTTTAACATTTACAGCTTGAAGGCCTTTATCCCCTTCAACTGAATCAAACTCAACTTTATCCCCTTGTTTCAGAGTTTTATAGCCTTCACTTTGAATAGCTGAAAAATGAACAAAT
>CAMEOC010000206.1 GCA_945929285.1 uncultured Mucispirillum sp. | reverse complement strand
AAGTAATAAAGTAAGGGTAGCAGAAAACAGCAGCGAAAGTGTAGGTGGAAATAAAAAAATTGATATATCAGGTAGTTTGCAAGAGAAAATAGATGGATATTATACAGTTGATATAGGTAAAAATTATAAGTTACAAACCAATGGAAATTATGGAGTATACTCTAAAAATAATATTTCAATAACAAGTGACGAAGAATATTTGCTAGCAAGTAAATGTGGAATAAATATCTCATCGGAAGAAGATTCAATAAGTATAATGGCTAAAAATAATACTGCATTATCATCTAATGATATATTTGTATATGGTGATAATGACATAGAGCTTTCTTCAGGTAATAATATATCAATTAAAACTATTAATCAATTATTGCTTGACTGTAATGGAATCTCAATAGAATTATCAACATCTGGTCTAAAATTAAAAGCAAAAGATAATGAATTAAATATTACACCAGATAAAATAACAATTAAAGGTAAAGTTGAGATAGGGGAATAATTATGGGAGATATAATATTAAAATTTCAATTAAAAGATATATTAAACTGTATAATAGAAGAAGATTTAAGTGAATATTTAAAATTAAAAATAAAAGATAAGCAATATAGTGCAGCTTATGAAAATGATAGTATATATAAATTTGAAGTGCCTGATACTGAAAAAATTTTAATTTTCAATTAAGTTTAGAGCATGAAGATTATGATAATAAAATATACAATACATCAGAAAGTTCTCTAGTATACAGTAATACAGTTTGTAATTTTATAAATAAATACAATATTCCAGTGGTATATGCATGTAAAAAATCTGAGAAATATACAATAATAGAGTTAAAAGCATATCATTTAGATGATAATTTTAACAAGCTGTTTAATGATAATTATGAAAGATATTTTTATAAAGGTGGAAGTTTTATAGAGTTGGAAGTAAAGTTAAGGGAAGATAAAGTAATTGATGAAGATAAAATCCAATGGGGAATAATATCATGGCTTGATTTATATTCCATAGAAAAAGAAAATAATCATGAATTTTTTTCTAATGAATACTCATCAGCTATACAAAAAGAACTACATGAAAAATTTAAAAGTTTTCCCTATGATATAATAGAAAAAAAAAGAAGCAGATATATATGTGAACTGCCTAATTACCAACAAGATGAACCACATGAATTATATATATTTGCCTATATATCAGAGGATGAAATAACTAAATATAACAGTGTAAAATTATGTATAAATGATTATACACAAGTAATAATAGATGTAACATTAGCAGAGGCATTGAAAGCAAATAATGAAGTAGCACAATTAGGTTGGGCTACAAGTTATGTATTACAAAGATTATGGCACGATAATCCAAGTAAAGTAGATAGTTTGGAACAGCTAATACTAAAAAATAAAAATGATGTTATTAAAGTTACTAAAAATAAGCAAATGAAAAATATAATATCAAAACTAGTTCCAGATATAGAAATAAAAATGTATCCAACAAAAGATGAGATTGAAAAAGAATATAAAATTACTCTAGATGTTAATAATGATGAGATGATTGATGCATTAAAGTATAAATTCTATATAACATTAGGATGGGAAAGCTTTTATAAAAAATTTCCTGTTGTACAAGATATTATTAATAGACATCGTTCTGAAATATATACATATAATTTTCAATCGGAGTTCAAATATTTTATCTATAATTGTTCAGATAGTAAATATTTATACAATAAATTACAACTTGATTATTATGTTATTGTTAAATTTAATGGTATATATAAGAATTTAGAAAAAAATCATGAACTATTTGACCTATATTTACAAGAACTTAGTAGAGCTAGAAATAAAGATGAGCAATTTTTATATATGATTAAAGAACCTTATTTATTGAATGGAAGATATATGCAGAGATTTGATTTTAATAATTTTTATTTTGCAAATTCAATGAATTTGGGTTATTATGATATGGTTTCAATTGATTATGATGATATTAAAACTAAGGTATTGAATAATGAAAACGCTTTAAAAAATATATCATTATATTCTGTTACAGGAAAATTTTCATTTTATTTTATAATAGAATCATTTAATATTTATCAATATATGTATACAAAAGACATACATATATTTAACATGAAAGCGTATATATATGATGCTTTTGATTTTAATGATACGTTAGGTCAGTCTGTTGGTGTGTGGGATTACATTAATATGAATTTTGATATATTACATTCGATTAAGGAAACGGTTTATCAAGAAACGAACATAGCTAATGCCTTAGTTAACGGTATAGGTTATTAGCGAGCCAAAGATAAAATGTATGTATATAATTATCATTATCAAGACTATAAACAATCAGTTAAGAAAGGATTTGATTATAGAATATTTTCAGACAGTTTTATAGAGTTTAAAGATGAACATTTTCTTATAGATTCATGATGGGGAAATATATGTCAATAAGTAAAAAAAAATATATTTTATTTGTAATTATTATTTTGTATTTAATATCTTGGTTGATATTAGGAAGAAATAATTATATAGTAACAGATATATTTAATGCTGTTGATACGGCATTTTCTTTTATAGTTTTATCTTGCTTTTTAATAGGAATACATTATATGTTTAATTCTATCTTTCCTTTAAAATATTTAGCATATAAAAATACATATAAAATTATATTATTTATATTCATAATAAGTTTTGTAACAGGTATTATTGTTACTATGAGAGATATAATATTTTATCATTCCACATTAAACTTGATAAATGGATATAAAAACCCAAATATTTTTATAGATTTTTTTATTCTTATATTTAATATATATTATCATTATTTTTTATTTTATTTATATGTTCTGTATTCTATAAAAAATTATAATAAATTTTATGGAACTTTTTTAATTTATAATAAGAATTATTGTTATATTTTTCATATAATTTTTATTCTTCTATACTGGGTAATTATGTTCTGTATGTTGATTATTATTGCTGGTACAATTTACCTGTTCGATATGTAAGGATTAGGTTTTCAATATTAGTATTGATTAATTTTCTTTAATATGAGTTTTGATATATTACATTTGATTAAGGAAACTGCTTATCAACATGATAAAAAAGCTAATTGGTTCGTTAATGTTACCTTAGATTATGAGCGAGCCAAAGATAAAATGTATGTATATAATTATCATTATCAAAACTATAAAAAATCAG
>CAMEOC010000205.1 GCA_945929285.1 uncultured Mucispirillum sp. | reverse complement strand
ATATTTTATCGCCACTTTCATCTGTAAATATGTATGATGAATGTGTAAAAGATATACTGCTTTTTTCATTAGGCAGCATTACAGGGCTTTTAAAGTAACTTATTATGTGAAATATAGAATTATCTGCCACCTGCTTAATAGCTTCTGTATTTTCCTGGCTTTGTGTTTTTACATCTAAAGAGTTGTTTTCATATTTTATGGAAGCAACAGGATTATTTAATGCACCTAATACATTTATTAAAACTTCTTCATTACACTTTTTATTTAAAAGCACCGTAAATGAAATATTTTGCTGAGCCTTTATTTTAACACTGGCCCTGCCCCTGTAATTGCAATACTGGGGAGTAAATTTTTTTACAAGTGCTGTGGCGTTATCTAATGTAAGGGAAGAATTAATATTATATGTTTTTATAGAACAGCCGTATATTAGCAGCATGGTAAGTAAAAATAATAAAATATATCTTTTCATAAACCCTCAAGAAATATTATTTATTTAATGCTTTTTTCACAGCTTCCAAATGCTCTTGAAGTTCCTTTTCTTCAGGCATAAGCTCCACTGCCTTTGTTATATATTTATATGCTTTTTTATAGTCTTTCATTTTATAATATACCCAGCCTAAACTATCAAGATATGCAGCATTTTCAGGCTCCTGCTTTAGTGCTTTATTTATTAATACTAAAGCTTTATCTAAATTTATATCCATTTCTGCATATAAATAGCCTAAAAAGTTTTGTATTATGTGGTTATCTGGCTCGTATTCTGCTGCTTTTTCTATATATTTTAATGCACTTTTTTTATCCCCTGTTTCTTCATAAGCAGAAGCTAAAAATGCTAAAACTTGAGTATTGGTTGGGTTATCTTTTAAACCCTGCTCCAGCACTTTTATTACTTCTTTAAAATCTTTATTTATGGAATAACACTCTGCTTTTAATAAGTAATAGTCCACATCCTGCTCTAGTTCATCTACCATATTTATATATTTTAAAGCTTCTGCTGTATTATCCTGTAAAAGATAAACTACTGTAATACGCTTTAAAACTTGAGCATAAACAGGGTTTATATTTAATGCACCCTTGTATAATTCCTCTGCTTTTTTATAGTTTTTTGTGTATTCATAAAACTTGCCTGCAATGTAGTAGTATGTTATCTCTTTTGGTAGTATGGTGGTTATTTCTTCAAATACTTTGCCTGCTTCTTCATACCTGCCTGCCATATTTAAAGCATCGCCTAACTGCATAAGTATTATTGCCCTAGATGAGCCGTATAGCTTTGAGGCAAGCCTTTCATAAACTTCTATGGCTTTATTAAAGTCCCCTTTATCTCTATATATTTTGCCTATATTTTGCTCTACTAATGCACTTATGTTTTGGTTATCCTGCGAAACTTCTTCCAATATTTTTATGGCTTTATCTTCTTTTTTTTGCTCTAAATATATTTCTGCAAGCATTAATTTTGCAGTTGTATTATTATCTATTTCAATGGCTTTTTCCAAATCTTTAATGGCTTTTGAAGTTTTTTTCTGACCAGAATATATATCTGCCCTAATGGTGTAATATTGAGAATTTTCTGAATTATTACTAATTAATTTATCAAGAATATTTTCAGCATTTTTATAATCTTTTACAATGCCGGAAAGTAATGCAGTATTTAAAAGGTATTCTTCCTTATCTGAAATGGCTGTGCATTTTTTCATTACTTCATAGGCTTTTTTAAAGTCCATCTTATATTCTTTATAAATGGTGGCTTCAATATATAAATATTTTGCTTCTTTAGGAAAGCTTTTAAAAGCATTTTGGGTTGTTAGTAGTGCATCATCTACCTTTTTAGCATTTATTTGAGTTTCTATAAGAAAATCATAAATATACATAGATTTTTCACTTTGTAATATTTGCTGCAGCAGTTGTATAGATTTTTCATACTGCCCATTTTGTGCAAACTGCTTTGCATTTATAAAAAGACTAGTGTTGGATAACTGTGCATAAGTATTTGATATATTAAAGAAAAACACTATATTTAAAATTAAAAAAAAGTAAAAAAACTTTTTCATGTATTGCTCCAAAATAAATAATACATACATATTAAACTACTATGAAAATAAAGACAATATTTATTTTTATTGGTATAATATGCAGAATAACAAGAAATTTTATATTTATTATAACTTGATTATTACACGGAAAAAGTGTAACAGCAGATTTACTATATGAAGATGTAATATTTTATAACAAAAACTTTAACCCAGAAGTTATTACAATAGATTTAAAATATTTACATAATTATATAAAAGAAATTTATAAACAGGTAGATATTAGTAATTCTGATTTAAGAAGATTAATAAGAATATATGATTTTCTTGCCAATAGATTTTAAAAAAGCCACCTAAAAAGTGGCTTTATTTATATCTATATTTGTGTTATAGCTTAAAAGAATAAATACTGGTATATCGGCAAACTCACCCAACACCCCTTAAATAAGTATAACCTCTCTAGCGATTTATATAGGCATTGTAAAAAAATAATAGTTTTTGTCAAGATAATAATTAATTATAATCTTTTATTGAATTTTATATATTTTTATAGTAGACTACACGGGTATTTAATTAATATCTGAGAGTTTTATGGGGTTATTTGATTTTTTTAAAAAAGATAAACAGGCAAATGATAACTTAAAAAAAGGTATGAAAAAAACTTCCGGCAAATTTATGCAGGGGCTTTCTACCATATTTTTAGGCAAAAGCAGTATAGATGATGAACTTTTAGAAAATTTAGAAGAATTTTTGATTATGGCAGATATTGGTCCTCAGTCTGCTGATATGATAATAGAAAAAATACGCACAGAATATACCCGCGGCACATTAAAAGATGCTGAGCGTATTGCCGATGCCTTAAAACAAACATTAATTGAAATACTTGAAGATACAGAAGAATTTCAAGAAGATATGACAAATAAACCATATGTTATACTTGTTTCTGGTGTAAATGGTGCAGGCAAAACCACATCTATTGCAAAACTTGCAAATATGTATAAAAACACCGGTAAATCTGTTATGCTAATAGCAGGGGATACTTTCCGTGCAGCTGCTGCAGAACAGCTTTCAGAATGGGGCAGAAGGCTTGATATTCCTGTTATCCGCAAAGAAGATGGCAGCGACCCGGCAGCTGTTATACACGACGGGTTATCTGCTGCAAAATCTAAAAATATTGATATTGTTATTG
>CAMEOC010000204.1 GCA_945929285.1 uncultured Mucispirillum sp. | reverse complement strand
TATGAAATACCATGACGCCCTGGATGCTTATGAAAATGGTGTATGTATAATTGATGCAGGGCATCAGGGAACAGAAGAAATATATATGAATTATTTATCAGAAATATTAAAAAAACAATTTAATATAGATGTTATAGTGCTAAAACAAGAAACACAAATAATTAACTGGGGAGGTAAATAATCAATGCAGGAAACACTAGAACAACTTATTCAACTTCAAAAACTTGATTCAAAAATTGCATCTATTGAAGGGGTTATAAAAAATACTCCATCACAAATTCAGGCAGTGAAAGAAAAATATGAAAAGGCAACTTCTGGATATAACAGCATAAAAGAAGCCCTTGATGAAAATAAAAAAAATTATCTTTCTTTAGAAGCATCTTTAAATGAGAAAAAAGACAGCTTAATGAAATCTCAAACTAAACTTTCTTCTGTGCAAAACACTAAAGAATATGAATCTGTTGTTAGAGAGCTTGATATTTTAAAGAAAAATATTACTGATGATGAAAATAAATTAAAAGAAATGATGAATGATGATTTCAAATATGAATCAGAACTTAGCAAAATAGTAGAACTAAAAGAAAGTTTAGAAAAAGAACTGTCAGAAGTTTCGTCATCAAAAGCAGATGAAGATAAAGAACTTCATGAAGAACTTGAAAAATTAATAGAAGAAAGGCAGGCACAAGCTGCAAAAATTAAAAAAAGTACATTAATGAAATATGACAGAGTAAGAGCTCACCGTCATAATATTGGTATTGCTTCTGTTAAAGATGAAGTGTGTAACGGTTGCTATATGCATATACCACCTCAATTATATGTGGAAGTTAAAAAAGATAATAATATTCATACATGCCCACACTGTCAAAGAATACTTTATTATATACCTCCAAAACCAGCAGAATAATTTATTATAATATTTAATTTTATAAAAAAATTTTAAAGCATACTTGATTTATGCCGAATATAATAGCATAATAGAGTATGCTTTTTTATAACAGTATAATTTAAAATTTTTTGAGGTATGGTTTGTTAAAAAAACTAATAATAATACTGCCTGTTTTTTTATTTTTATTTGGCTGTAGTGAAAAAAGAACTATTGTTAATGATAATGTTACTGCAAACTTAAATATTTCTTCTGTTGCTCAGTCTGAAAATACAGATATTTTAGAAGGTAATAAAAAATTTTCATCAGGTGATTTTCAAGCAGCTATAAAATCCTATGAAAAAGCAGCCACTGAAAATAAAGCAACTGCTTTTTATAATATTGGTGTAAGCTATTATCTTTTAAATAATACCCCAATGGCAGAATTAAATTTTAGGGAGGCAGTGAAAGCAGATCCGGATTTTGCAGAAGCTTTAATGAACTTAATTGCAGTTTTAGCAGAGCAGGGTGGTGAAAAAGCTACAGAAGCAGGTTCTTATGTGGAAGAATATATTAAAAAATCAAACCATTCAGCAGCAGCTTACAGCGGTATTGCCAATGTATTTTTAAGTATTAATGATACGGCAAAAGCTATGTATTATTATAGAAAAGCCATGGAAAAAGATGCTTCCTCCCCTTTAGTATTAGAAAATTATGCAAACCTTTTAATAAGTATGGGCGAATACCAGGACGGTATTAATTTATTAGAGTCTTTGCCTGTGAGAAGTTTCTTTGTTCATTATAACCTTGCAAATGCTTACCTTGCAACAGGTAATAAAGAAAGTGCTTATTCCAATGCTCAAGAGGCACTATATTCTGATGGAGCAACTGAAAAAGGCTATGATAAACTGGCAGAAATATTTAATAAATTAAAAAAATATTCTGATGAAGCCCAAACTTTGCGTATATTAATAAGCGGAAATGATGAAAGAAGCTACAGAGTGCGTTTAATAAAAGCATACCTTTCTTTATCTCAAAATGAAAAAGCCTTAGATGAAGTAGATTTATTATTAAAAGAATTTCCAAAAGATGAAGAGCTTAGTCTTTTAAAATATAATATATTAGTTTTTATGGATATTAATAAAGCTGGGGCATATATAAAAGAATTATATGCTGATTGAAAAACTGATAAAGTATTATCGTATTATGCAAAACATGTGTGTTATTTTAATAAAACCCAAAATGAAATACGCCCATATTTACAGGAAAATAAAAATAATGGCTGGTATTCTCTTGCAAAGGCAGTATATGCTTTAAAACAGGGTAGATATAACGATGCTGAAAACTACCTTAAAAATGCAAACAGCGAAAACGGTCATGATTATTTTGCATATAATACTTTTTTAAATATTAAGAAAAGAGATTTTGCCCGTGCTTCAGAATATGCTGCAAATCTTGATTTATTGCAGTATGATACATTTTGGTATAAGCTTGTTACAGCATGGAATTTAAAAGAGCCTCAAACTGTGCTTGCTATTGGCGAAGAATATAGAAACAGCTCATTAATTTCTATACGACCACCGTCTTTTGAATTTAATATACGGCCAGTGCTTGATGATATGAGTTTTACATACAGGTTTGATGATAAAAGTATTGATGCTGCTTCCATGCTTGCATACCCTGTATTTATGAAACCAGACGAAACAGCACAGTTTTTAATAGCAGGCAGAACTACACTAAAAGAAAGGGACAGGGAAAGTGTAACAGGTAAATTAGAAGGTATAAAACTAAATAATGCTGCCATAGATGATTTTGTTGCCTTTAATTTTGATGCTGCAAGAATAAAGCTGGAAAAAGCATCCGTTGAACTTACAAATAACATAATTGTATTATATAATTTAGCTCTTACTTATTTTAATCTAGGGGATAATGATAAGGCAAAAGCAGCTATTGATAAAGCCTTTGCCATAGATAAAAATAACGGCTATATCCACCTAATATCTGGGCTTTTAAATTATAGAAAAGGAAACTACCCGGAAGCAAAACTTAACTTTGACCAGGCTAAACTATATGTTTCAAAAGTAATAGGGGAAAAGCAAAACCCAAATGATGAAGATATTATGCTTTTATATTTAGCAGTATTAGCAGGGGATAGAAATTCTAGAAGAAATGAAGCAGAAAGTATTTTTAAAGCAGATAATAATGGTTTTGCAGTTTCTGCTGCATTACTTATGGATTATTTTGATGATTACGATATTACAAAATTAAATAACCTGGAAAACTCGCCTATTTTTAGAATAAGTCGTGTTAGAAACCTTTTAGCTTTAAGGCACACTCCAGCCGAGCAGTATAAAGATATAG
>CAMEOC010000203.1 GCA_945929285.1 uncultured Mucispirillum sp. | reverse complement strand
CAAAGAAATATTATCAGATAACCCAAAGTTTATTTTAATAAATTCTTATACTTCAGCGCTTTCACCACTTGCTGTATATAATATTACTATGGACTGCTTTGGTAATATGTTTAATAAAAACAGCATTATAGAATGTGGGGAAATAGGGCTTCCTTTTAGAAAAAATAGGAGAGTATTACCATGCGGAACATACTGCAGAATTATATTTTAATTTTAGCTTTAATAATTATAACTTCAGGTTGTGCTACAACTATAAATGCTTCAAGAATAGTGCCTGCTGGCTCTACTGAAGTAACTAATTATAAAACTGTGGCTTTTCTTGATTTTACAGGTAATAAAGGAATAGATGCTTCTGCTAGAATGGAATCTACTATTATTAAAGCAGAAGTTAATGGTAAAAAACAATATTCAGTTGTTGATAGAAAAAATATTAATAAAATCCTGCAGGAACAGCAGTTTCAAATGACTGTTGCAAATCCTGATACTATTGTAGATTTTGGCCAGCTTGTGGGGGCAGAAGCTATATGGTATGGTAATGCAGAATCTATGTATAATGTTACACGCAGTTATGAAACACGCAGTGAATGTGTAAGGTATGTTGACGGCAAATGTAGTGTTTACAGGGAATATAGGGTGCCTTGTGAAAATAGAAGTATTTTAGTTACCATTACTCCAAAACTTTCTTCTGTTTCTACCGGTAAAGTGGTATATTCAAAAGATTTTCAAGAAAAGAGCAGCTCTTATTACTGTACAGATTCTTATTATATGGGTAGAACTGAAGCAGATTTATATAATGATGCTTTAAATAGAATACTTTATAAATACAGGCTTGATATTGCACCTTATGTGGAAACTGTAAAAATAGAATTAATGAATAAAAAAGACGGCACAAATAAAAATTCTGAAGAACTGCTTAAAAGCGGAATTGAATATGCAAAAGTAGAGCGTATGGAAAAAGCATGCGAACTTTGGGCAACTGGGCTGAAAGAAACACCTGCCTCTATCAGCTTAAATTATAATATGGGAATTTGTAGTGAATTATCAAGTAATTATGAAAAAGCATTAAACTATTACTTAAAAGCAGAAGATAATGCTTTAAAACCTATAAAGACCATATCCAATGCCATAGAAAGAACTAAAGAAAATATTGAAAACCAAAAAACTTTAAAAAGGCAGATGTAAAAATAGAAATAAAGAAAATCTTATATTTTTAAGTTTTACTTTGATTAATTTTATAACTTATTTATAAATATAAAAAAACCTATAAGCAAATAACTACTTATAGGTTTCTTTTTTTATGTATATTATTTAATAAATATTACACATTAACAATGCCTTCAAAAGATTTATCACCTTTATATTTTTCAATTAAAGGGTCTATTTCATTGGCAATAAATTCAACAGTTTGTTCTGGTGCTCTGCCTATAAACTCTTTTGGGTTTAAAATACGCTCTATATCTTTTTCATCTAAAGGTATTTTTTCATCTGCTATAACTCTTTTTAAAAGGTCATTATCAAGGCCGTCTTGTTTTACACGCTTGCCAGCTTCCATAGAATGAATTCTGATTTGTTCGTGCATTTCCTGCCTGTCTGCACCACGCTGAACGGATTCCATTATAATATTTTCTGTTGCCATAAATGGAAGCTCCTCTGAAATGCGTTTTGCTATAACTTTTTCATACACTACTAAACCACTTGTAATGTTTAATAAAAGCTCTAATACAGCATCTGCTGCTAAAAATGTTTCAGAAATAGATAAACGCCTGTTTGCAGAATCGTCTAATGTTCTTTCAAACCACTGAACAGAGTGGGTGTAATATGTATTAGAAGAAGCAGCTATAATAAAGCGGGAGAGAGCACAAACCCTTTCGCTTCTCATAGGGTTTCGTTTATAAGCCATAGCACTAGAGCCAATTTGATTTTTTTCAAATGGTTCTTCCACTTCTTTTAAGTTTGCTAAAAGCCTAATATCAGTTGCAAACTTATGGGCAGATTCTGCTAACCCTGCTAATACAGCAAGTATTCTAGAATCTTGTTTTCTTGTATAAGTTTGACCGCTTACACCAAAAACTTTATCAAAACCCATTTTAGAAGATACTAATTTATCAAGCTGTTTTACTTTTTCATGGTTGTTTTCAAAAAGGTGCAGAAAAGAAGCCTGTGTGCCTGTTGTGCCTTTAACACCTCTAAAGCGAATATTATCAAGCTCAAAAATAAGGTTTTCCATATCCATCATAAAATCCTGCATCCAAAGAGTAGCACGCTTTCCAACTGTTGTTAGTTGAGCAGGTTGAAAGTGAGTAAAACCAAGGGCTGGTAAATCTTTATACTTTAATGCAAATGTTTTTAAATTATTTAAAACTGCAGCAAGTTTATTACGAACAAGCTCTAAAGCTTCCTTCATAACAATAATATCAGTATTATCCCCAACAAAAGCACTTGTGGCACCAAGGTGGATTATAGGCATAGCAGAAGGGCACACTTTACCAAAAGTATGTACATGAGCCATTACATCATGTCTGAATTTTTTCTCCATTTCTTTTGCATATTCAAAATCAATATTATTAATATGATTTTTCATTTCATCAATTTGGGCTTGAGTAATGTTTAAACCCAGCTCTTTTTCTGATTCTGCAAGAGCAATCCACAATTTTCTCCAGGTTGTAAATTTTTTGTTTGGAGAAAATAAGTAAAGCATTTCTTTTGAAGAATACCTTTCCTCAAAAGGTGTTTTAAATCTGTCAAATTCGTTCATTTTTCTTAACCTTGTATTAAATTTTTTGCCTTTTCTCTGGCATAATTTTTAATTTCTTCCACATCAAATGTTAATATTTTTTTATTCTGCATAACAGATTTACCATTAATATATACATCTGTAACATCACTGTCTTTTGCATTATATATAAGGTGAGATACTGGGTTGTAAACTGGAGTCATATGTGTTTGGTCAAATGATAATACAAAGAAATCAGCCTTTTTACCAGTTGAAAGTTCACCTATATCATTTCTATTTAATGCTTTTGCTGCATTTTTTGTTGCCATATTTAATACTGTTTTAGCATCTAATGCTGTTGCATCATTATTAAATGCTTTGTGGAAAAGTGAAACTGTTCGCATTTCACCAATCATAGATAAGTCGTTATTACTGCATACACCATCTGTGCCTATTGAAATATTTATAGATAGGTCCATCATATCTTTTACAGGCGAAAAACCACTGGCAAGTTT
>CAMEOC010000202.1 GCA_945929285.1 uncultured Mucispirillum sp. | reverse complement strand
AGCTCATAAATGGTGTAACAAGCATAGTTATTATTCTATCCCTTTGGTTATCTAATGTTCTTGTTGCCATAATAGCAGGTACAGAACAACCAAAACCAATTAAAAACGGTATAAAACTTTTACCATGTAAACCTATTTTGTGCATTAACTTATCCATTATAAAAGCAACACGAGCCATATAGCCACTGGCTTCTAACACTGCTATTGCTATAAATAAGAAGATAATGTTTGGTAAAAATACTATAACACCGCCAACACCACCTATAATACCATCTACAATTAATGACCGTAGTAAATCATGGGATATTAAAACACTTGCTTTATCTCCCAAAAAGCCAAAAAATTCTTCTATCCAACCCATAAATGGGTCGCCAAGAGTAAATGTAAGTTGAAATACTAAATACATTAACCCTAAAAATATAGGAATACCAAGCACCCTGTTTACTAAAACAGAATCTATGGCATCGCTCATATTATGCCTTGCTTCAACGGTAGTTGTAACACATTCCTGGCATGCACCAGATATAAATCCATACCTTGCACTAGCAATGGCTGTTTCTGAAGTATCACCTAATATTTGCTCAATATCCTGCTCTGCTCTTTTTAATTCCTCTGCCACAATTGGAGAAGGAACAAGGTTTAATACATCTTTATCACCTTCTAAAAGTTTTACAGAAAGCCATCTACTGTTATAGTTTTCCACTCCTTGAGCATATTCTTTCACTAAAGCTTCAATGGAAGATAAACTTTTTTCTATTATATTATCATAAGTTATAACAGGGTAGTTTATTTTATTATTTTGGGCAACTTTTATAGCTTCATCTAAAATATTTTTAACCCCATCACCTTTACTACCAACTGTTTCAATAATAGGCACACCAAGTAATTGAGAAAGTTTTGCAACATTTATCTTAATACCCATATCCAGTGCCATATCTTTCATATTGAAAACAAATACCAATGGAATACGAAGTTCCATAAGCTGAACAGCTAAATATAAGTTTCTTTCTAGGTTGGAAGAATCTATAATATCTACCACCACATCTGGTTTTTCATTTATTATAACATTTCTTGCAACCACTTCTTCCACAGAATAGGCAGTTAAACTATATGTACCTGGCAAATCAATAATTTTTAAACTTTTGCCGTTATATGTAATTGTACTTTCTTTTTTTTCAACAGTAACACCAGGGTAGTTACCAATATGCTGCCTTGCCCCTGTTAATGCATTATATATTGTTGTCTTACCGGCGTTTGGATTACCTGCAAGAGCAATCATAATATTTTCTTTCATATTCATCCCCATAAAAAATTAACTAACTTTAGGTATGCCTAAAATTATGAACAAAATTTTTTTAAAAAATTACATCATTTCAACTTCAATTTTTGATGCTTCGTCTTTTCTTAAAGAAAGATGGTATCCTTTTACTTTCATTTCAACAGGATCACCAAGTGGTGCCACCCTTTCCACTTCAATTATAGTGCCAGCTGTAAGACCCATTTCAGTAATACGCTTAAAAAGTGTGCCCTTTGATGTAATTTTAATAATCTTACAACGCTCCCCAGGCTGCACATCACTTAATTTCTTCATTATACGACCTCCTTCAAGTTGCCTGCTATAATTTTCCTGAACCTTATCTGAAATAGAAGTAATACAGTTCTGACAGACATCTAACGATATCGCCTTATCACAATGATTAAGTTTACCATCTGCCCATTCCGTTCCCCCACGAGGGCAAAGCTCTATCAATTCTGCAAATTTAGCTAGTTTATCAAGCACTTCTGTAGAAATACCATGCTCCATAGCACAAGCTGCTTTATCTGCTTCCTCTTTAGTTACACCTAATACATTTGTAAAAAAGTCTTTTAAAAGCTCATGCCGTCTTAATACATCCATTGCTGCCATACGCCCTTTATTAGTAAGGGTTATAACATCATAGGGTGCATAATTTATCATACCTTTATCAGATAATGTTTTTAATGCACCTGTAACAGAAGCATTAGATACATTAAGCCTTTTTGCTATATCTTTAGGCCTAACAGCCTCTTTTTCAGAAATAATAAGATAAATACTTTCCAAATAATCTTCTAAACTAGAAGTTAAATCTCCAACCACAATTATACCCAAGCACAATTTTATTATGTTATACATATACTATTTGATAATACAAGTCAACAAAAATCTTAATGATAATAAATCTCTATAATAAAATATTCTTACCATAAAATATCAATTTAATTAATTATTATTAATTTATCACTATTTGATATATATTTTCAATTAATTTATTTTGAACTTTTCTTTATTTATATTATCTTGTATAAATGCAAAAAATTTTGAGGTGCATATGAAAAAATTATTTAGGAAAATTCATCTTTATTTAGCATTATTTACCATACCTGTTGGTGTAATGCTTGCAATTACTGGGGCTTTATATGTTTTAGGTGCAGACCAGGATACTGGTGCAAAATTAAATACATATAAAGTAGAACAGATTATTCCAAAGGGAGAGGAAATAGCATTTTTAGAAAAATGGACTGCTGAAAATAATGTAAAAATGCCTAAAAAAGAATGATTGGTAGTGCAGGCTATACTATTACTTTAAAAGACAAAGAAAACTATACTGAAATAGTCACTATGAAAAGAAGCTTTCTTGGTAATATGATTATGCTTCATAAAGCAAAAGGTGGCATACTTTTTAAAATTATGCTTGTGGTATATGGTTTAGTGCTTGTAATCTTTTATGTATCTGGCATTATTATTGCCACATTTAAGAAAAATGTAAACAGCAAGCTTGTGCCAAAAACAGAAAGTTATGTGGTTATTGCAGCAGGTATTATTGTTACAATACTTTTTGCATACCTTTCTTTATAATAACATTACAATATATAATTTAGTATAAATAATAACCCTGCCTTATTCTGCAGGGTTATTTTTTTTCTTTCTGCGTTTTTTTAAGTTTGCAGGTATTACTTCCATTTTTCTCCCAGCTAAAACAAAATTATTTAATTTTGCAACTGCCCTTTCTGCTCCAATATCATCCATATTAATAAAGCAAAAACCTCTAAACCTGCCACTTTCTTTATCTTTAATAAATGCAACAGACTCAACTGTGCCATATTTTTCAAAAAGCTCTCGTATGCTATTTTCAGAAACTCCGTAATCTAAATTACCTACATATATGCGTTTCATAAAACCTCAATAATATTTTTTGAAAAATATATACATTAATATCAAAAAAAAA
>CAMEOC010000201.1 GCA_945929285.1 uncultured Mucispirillum sp. | reverse complement strand
ATATACACCTTTTTGTGCATACCACATTAAAAGTGATTCACCTTCAATATATTCTACCCAAAAACTTACATGGTATGGAAGCCTGTTTTCCACATCACCTGTAATATGTAAAAAATCATACTGGCTTGTAAGGCCTTTTATTAATTTATTACGCATATTTAAAAGGTGTGGCACATAGTCTTTCATTTCATTTTTAGCTATTTCACAAGCTTTGCCAAGGCCAATAATAGCAGGTACATTTTCACTACCACTTCTTATGCCTCTTTCTTGAAAGCCACCGTCAAATAAAGGTTTTAATTTCACTTCTGGGGCAACATATAAAGCCGCTGCTCCTCTAATACCGTAAAAATTTTGAGCAGCTATTGTTAAGGTGGAAGCATTCATTTTTTTTACATCAATATCAATAAACCCACAGGAAGCAACTGCATCCACATGGAAATGAACGCCTTTTTCTTTACATATTTTACCAATAGCTTCAATATCTTGAATAAGCATGTGCTATTGCCACAAGTGCAGTATCTTCTTTTATAGCATTTGCTACACTTTCAGGTGATATTCTGCCGTTTTTATCTACCTGGAGTTTTGTAAATGTGTAGCCATCATTCATCATTTTAAGCACTGGGTTTTGAATAGAGTAATGCTCTATTTCACTAATAACAATATGTTTTTTATTATCACTTAACCCCATTACACCTTTTATGGCAATATTGTTTGATTCTGTGCCGTTTGCTGTAAAAATAATAGTTTCAGGGTTTTCTGCCCCTATTAAATCTGCCACTTGTTTTCTAGCATTATTTATAGCCGTATAGCTTTGCCTGCCAAGTGGGTAAAAATGGGCTGCTGGGTTACCATATTTTTCTGTTAAGTATGGTATAACTTCTTCTACAACCCTGTTATCAGGCTTTGTGCCTGCAATATTATCCAAATATATTGGCTGCATTTTAAATTACCTCTCTTAATTTTTTAACAACATCTTCAATAAGAACCCTTACATAATCACCAACAAAGGTATATGAATTCCTTCTTGGTATAACTAAAATATCTGTTCTTTCTGAAACATCTGCTGCTGTAAAAAAACTTTCTATGGAAAAATATCCCTCATCATCTTTTAACCCGAAAACATCTTTTGCAAAAACATCTATTTCAAAAACAGTAGAAAGTGGGGATATACGAACTGAAACATCACCACCTGATGCGGCAAAGTCATCAACTGTTTTTCCAACAGGAAGCCCTGCAATTAATGGATTAAAATGTTTATTAAATGCTATTCTTTCATGAAAAACTAAGTTTTCACTTTCATCAAAAGAAAAAATGCTTCTTGTTTGCTGCATTAAATCTTCCACACCGTGTTTACCGTAAATGCAAACAGGTAATGAAATAGTAACTGTTACATCTGAAACAGGCACTGCAATATTTTTTAAAACCTTTCTAACAGGCTCATCAATTTTAAAAACTTCCACATCATTATTAAATTCATAGCCTGTAATATCTATAACTGTTCCATCAAACTTTTTAATAATATTTTCTTTATCGTTTATTGGTTTTGCAAGTAATATTAAAACTTCAGCATCTGCAATGGAAGATAAATCTGTTTCCACATAGCCTTCTGCTGTGTTTTCTAAAGATTCAGCAAATTCTTTATCACCATATATGGTATATTCTAAAAGAGGAAACTCGTTTTCCACTTTTGATAAAAAGTCTAAAAGTAGTAAATAATCGTTAACAAAAATTGCTGCTTTAACCATTTATAAATTATCCTATTATCTTGCTAATTCCAGTTTGCCATCAACTGCTTCATAATTTAATATACGAACTTGGTTTCTTCTGCCAAAGTTATTATACTGTTGCCCGTCATATTCTATATTTACTGCAACAGCATTACCAATTTCCACTCTAAAAGTTTTATCAAATTCAATATTTAAAACTGTTCCTTTAGTGGCATCAATTGTATTTTCTTCTCCCCTATCTGTTCTGTATTTAAACCAGCAGTTTTCAGAAAAAGTAACTATAATTTTTTCTGGTTCTATAATAACAGGGGTTGGTATATTTTGAGCAAATAATGGGTCTACATAAGCAGGCTCCATAGCATTGCCACTAACTATTGTATTATCATCTGTTGCATTATCTGCATAAATATTTGCACCGTAATAATTAAAGTATGAGCCATTATCGCTGGTATTATCTTCTGCAAAAGTAATAGCTGGCTCATTTTCTACTACTGCTTGCTGCTGTGCTGTATTTTGGGCAGCTTGATTATTGCTGCTTTCAAAATAATTACTTGTATATAAATAATAACCTGCATAACCAACAGCAGCTAATATTATTATAATAAAAAATATAAACATTGGTTTTTTACTAGATTTTTGCTCATTTTCTAAAAAGCTAGTTTCAGTAGTTTGCGGTGTATAATCTTCTGGTTTTATTTCTTCCTGGATAGTGCTTTTACTAATAGCACCATCTTTTGGGCATTCTGTAGAAAAAAGCGGCCATACTACATTATCATAATCTAACCCTAAAAATTCTGCATATTTTTTCACAAACCCATAAGCATGGAGATAAGACGGTAAATCTTTAAATCTGCCGTCTTCTATAATGATTATAAATTGTTCTCTAATTCTAGTATCATCTACAACATCTTTAATAGTTTTTTTCTGTGCTTCTCTTGTAGTTTTTAATAAATTACCTAACTCACTCATTAAATTCTCCATTAGTATACAAAACCCCTCACATAGAGTAGTCTACTATTTTTCTATATTTTTTCAACTGTTTTTTTATATATTATTTAAAAAAATACAAATTTATAATTTTATTATAATTAAATTACTTTATATATCAATAAATTATATGTTTTCGTAGTAAAGTGTTACAAGGCCGTCTAAAGTAAGGTTTGGCTCATATGTGCATTTTTGTTCCATATCATGGGATATATCGTTACCTAAACCGCCTGTAACAGTAATAAAAACATTTGGGCATTCTTTAAAGTTTTCATCAATCACTCGCCTTAAAAGTCCATTTATCATTTCAAGATAGCCAAAATATATACCAGACTGTATATTATGCACTGTATTTTTTCCTACCACAGAAGCAGGTTTTTTTATACTTACTTCTGGAAGCTGGGCAGTATTTGACCTAAGCATTTTTGAAGCAAGCATAATACCAGGGCATATTATACCGCCAATATATTCACCGTTTTTATTTATAATATCAAAGGTGGTAGCAGTGCCAAAATCTATTACAACGCAAGGTTTACCATACTTTCTA
>CAMEOC010000200.1 GCA_945929285.1 uncultured Mucispirillum sp. | reverse complement strand
TTTTATAAATTTTATATAATACTATATCTTTTAGGGGTTTATAAATGAGTGAAGAAAAAGGGATTATCTATATAATGTCTACAGCTGTGAATGGGCTTGTAAAAATAGGGCAGACAAAAACAGAGCAGTATAATGAAAGGATGCGTTTTTTAGAATCCAACGGATATCGTAATGTTACAGGTTTAAAAAGAGAATATGCTATAGAAGTTAGTGAATATAAAAATAAAGAAAAAATGCTCCATGAAATTTTTAGTAAAAGTAGAATAAGTGATACTGAACTTTTTGCATTAGATAAAGATATTGTTCTCCAATTACTTTCATCTTTTGATGGTAAAGTAATATTTCCAGTAAATGAAAATAAAGAAGAAATTTTTGAAAATGCTACAGAAAATAGAGAAAGTAAATTAATACCTAATGATACATATTATTTTGAAAAACAAAAAAAATCTGATAATAGAACTGTTAAAGTAAGTGCTAAAGTTGATAATGGTAAATGGACTATCTTAAAGGGGAGTATTATAGGCATAAATGAAGATAAAGGGGTTTCTCAAAAAGCAAAAATGACCCGTGAAAATATAAAATTTAATGACCAAGGTAAACTATTAGAAGATTTTGAACTTGGGCAATGCACCCCAAGTTTTGCAGGTGCTGTTATTATGAACCAGTCAATTAATGGCTGGACAGACTGGTATGATAAAAATGGTAACCAGCTAGATATCTATAGAAAAAAAGATGAAACAGAAAACTAATATTATAAATTACTTATCTTTATAAAAACTTTTCGGGAGCATTTTTGCTCCCACAACTTATTATAGCCCTAAATTTTCACTTATATATTTTAATATATCACATTTAAAATTTATATTTTGCTTTTGGTGGGTATTATATGCCTGCTTTATATTATCAAAAGTTATTTCAAAAGGAATATCGCCTTTTTCATAGTTTGCAAATAATTCTATATTTTCCTTAATTAGTGGTATATATTCACTTGATTTTAAAGGTACATTAAAATGACCTTTTGTATTTAGTATCTGGTGCCATTTGTCTATTATATCATCATCTAAATGCATTACTAAAAAATCTTCAAAATTATATTTTGTAAATATAAATTCTGGAATATTTTGCTTTTTATTTAAGTAGCTTGTGCCATTGCCTTTATCATTTCTTTTATATATATCTTCATCTACCCATATAATTATTTCTTTATTTTTATTTTCTTTACATGCTTTTTTATATGCTTTTTCCACCTGCTGGAAATGGCCTGTGCCTATTTCTTTTGCTACATAATTTATATTTATTTCATTTTCTTTAAAAAACCTATTTATAATCTGAATATATGCCCTTTCAGAACTTCCTTCGCATAATGTTATATATATTTTATTTGTATTATATTTTCTGCCATACTTTACCTATATATATGGGTATGGAATAGCAGAAAATTCACCATTCAAATATTTTTTTCTAAAATTATTTACATTTCTTAAGCCCTTAAATGATGATGCCCTGCGTATAACTGTGCCACTGCTAATATTTTTACTTGCAAATGCTATTTCTGAAACTCTTAATATTTCATCATCTAAAATATCTGTATTATGGGCTGTAAAAATTAACTGTGCATTATTTTTATTATACCTTTTACTTTTAAACATCTTAATAATTTTCCGTAATACCAGTGGGTGTATAGAGCGTTCTAATTCATCTATACATAAAATAGAGCCTAAATGCAGTGTAGCAAGTATTGGCCCTAATAAGCCAGCTAGTACTTTTGTTCCAAGTGATTCTTCTTCTTTAAAATCGAACTCTACTTCATTATTATTAATATCTTTGTGGTATGAAAATATTTTTTGTTTATATAATTTATTATCAAATACATATAAATCATCTACCATATTTTCTTTAGATATACCTTCTTTTATATTATCAGATATATATTCTTCTTCATATTTCATATTTATAATATCAATATCAAACTTTTTTAGTATATCTACTATCTCCTTAAATGACTGTTGTTTTTCTTTTCCACAATATATTTCTAATATATTTAAACCTGCATTTATAGGGTAATCAGTATGCCCCATGGCCTGCATTTTTAAATTCATATATAATGCAAAATTACTTATATATTCATTTAACCCTGTATAATTTTTAGCTATTACATTTAAAAATGTTTTATGCTGCATTTTTTCTGCATTAAAACACTCTACTTCATATATTTCTTGCAATTTTGCTTTATTATACACTTTTGTATATATATTATTGGCTTTTAACTCATTATTTTCTATTTTAAATAATTCTTTTTTATTAATAATTAATATTTCTTTTAATATCTCTTTTTCATTATATTCTATTTCGTATGTATATTGTTCATTTTCTATAAATATTTCTATCTTAAATGTAGTAGAATTATATTTTTTATTTAATTTATTAGGTTTATATAAGCCAGTTATTCCATCATAAATTATCTTTTTTAATACATATAAACCATATATAATATTTGATTTACCTGCTGCGTTTGCCCCATATATAGCCATACAAGGCACAACCCGTATAGGCTTCTTTTTTGTTCTATTTATCTCTAAAAAAGGCAGTGTTTCCATTTCTTCATAGCCATTTGGTGCTTTGCCTTCATCATATGTAAAATCAAGGGTTAAATCTAGTATTGATTTAAAATTTTGTATAGTAAATGACTTTATCATACTTCACCTTTTTTTCTGATTTATTTTTATTTTATATTATATCGGCTAAAATATGTTAATATAAACATTTTTTTTGTTTATAATGTCTTTTTTATTTTCCTTTTCACCTTCACCCATAAAAAATCGGGAGCTTTTTTTTCACCCCCGATTATGTTTTTCTTTTTTAAATCTTTTATTCTTTTATTCTTTTTTCTTATACCCTTTTTATTCTTCACGGCTTAAAAGTTTTTTAATATCTTTATTTTTACCAAAGTGCAAAAATGCTGGCAGTTTGAAGAATGACTTTAATTTACTAAAAAAGCCCTGTTTCTTTGTTCCATCATTATTATCATCTAAACCGCCATCTGTGAAAGAATAAAGCACTGGCACCACAATTAATGTAAGCATAGTAGAAAATGCAAGCCCAAATATTACGGCGTTTGCCATAGGGCTCCACCACTGGCTCATTTCTGCACCTGTTACAAATGCCATATTTTTAAAATCTATGCCTAAACCTGTTGCCATTGGCACCATACCTAAAACTGTTGTCCAGGCTGTAAGCATAACAGGCCTAAAACGAACTGCACCTGCCCTAATA
>CAMEOC010000199.1 GCA_945929285.1 uncultured Mucispirillum sp. | reverse complement strand
GGCCTGCCATCCATAATAGCTTGAGCTAAAATCCTTCTGCACTCTTTAGTATTAATAAGCTCAAAACCTTTTTCGTTTTTAGCATAATGCTGGGCAATATTTAAGTCTTTTGATTTTTCTGTTTTTAAAGGGCTTCCAAGTTTTACACTTCTTTGGTTAATAAGCCCCCCTTTTTGACCGTAAACTCCCAGCATAGCCTTTTTCATAGCCACAAACTGTACACCTTTTGTGGAGTTATAATACCTTGTAGTTCTATAACCTCTTTCAATAAAACATGCTGGCTTTGCTTCATTTAAAGCTGCAGCAAGTTCTTGTATCTGAGCAGGTAATATACCGCATATTTCCTGAGCTTTTTCAAGGGTCATATCTGCCACACTATCAGCTAAAGCCTGCATAGCAGTTTTTACTTTCTCACCACCTATTTCAAAATTACCAAAAAGAGCCGCTTTTTTTGCCTGAGATTTTAATACAGAAGTGCCTGCTGCTTCATCATAAACCATATAATCTGCTGTTTCTTCAAAAGCATTTATAATAGAGAACGGGTTGCCGTCTGTTTCTTTAACAAGCATTTCAGCATTTGTATATTTTCTTAAAAATTCTTCATCATAATATTTATTTTTAATAATTTCAGAAGCTAAAGCCATTAATAATACAGGGTCTGTTCCTGGAATTACAGGCAGCCATTTCCCATCGCTTTCACCTACTCCGTGAGGTTTTCTAGGGTCTACAATAAATGTTTTAAGGCCGTTTCTTCTACCTCTGCCAAACATTGCTCCCCAAGGAAATGCCACTAAACCACCTGCTGGGTTTCTATTTAATAATACTGCTACTTTTGCATTTTCATAATCACCCATTACAACAGGCACACTGGCTCTTGGCACTTTACCACCGCCAAATACAGCACCTAAACCAATTTCATTAGCTGATGCATAGCATGTATCTGCATAACTTACATAGTTATAACAGCCAAACATTTCTATTACTTTATTATCAAGCCCTGGGGCAGTATTAAACCTAGGCAGGTAAGCCATGGTGTGAGCAAGCCCCTTATCTCTTAACTCTTTCATTTTAAAGCCCACTAAATCAAGAGCTTCTTCCCAAGTAGCAGTTCTAAATTCACCGCTGCCACGCTCCCCAACTCTTATTAATGGTGCTTTTATTCTATCATTATTATATAAAGCTGATATTGCAGCCCTGCCCCTGCCACAAACAGCCGGATATCTGGTATTAGGGTTTGCCCCAATTCTTATAAGCCTGCCATCTTTAACTTGAGCTTCCATTGGGCAAAACTGGGCACACATTCTACAGCTTAAATGCACTTTCTTTTCATACCCATAATCTGCTGGTAATGGTTCAGAAGCTTCTGCTTTTATTGGGTTTCCTGCTAATACCTGGGTTGCTGCAAGCCCTGCAGCAGAAGTCTTTAAAAAATTACGACGAGATAACTTCATAAATCCTCCTATAATATTTCCAAAATTTTATAATCAAGTAAATACCATAATAAAATTTATTTTGCAACACAAAATTTATTAAAAAATTAAATAGTGTTTTATTTTTGTTATAATATTGATTTTACTTAAAATTTTAATGCAAAAAACTCCATATAACAAAAAATAAGATTATGAAAAAATGAAGTTTTTTACTAGATTTTATTAATTATCACTCATTTTTAAAACAAAAGATTAATTTTGTCTTATTTTATTATTAACCAATAAAAAAGCGTTCCCAAATTTTACTTTGAGAACGCTTATAAATTTTATTTTACTTTTTATAGTATTTGCTTATTTTTTATCGTCTTTTACTTCTTCAAAATCTGCATCTACTACATTTTCATCTTTTTTAGCAGTTTCTTCTTCTGCATATGCACTGCCTTGGCCAGATGCACCAGCATCGCCTGCCTGGTTATTTTGTGCATATAGCACTTCTGCTAATTTTTGAGCAGCAGCAGATAATTTATCTATACCTTCTTTAATTTCTGCAACATTTTCACTGGTTAATTTTTGTTTTAAATTTTCCATTTCTTTTTCAATGTTTTCTTTTGTAGCTGCATCTAATTTATCGCCATGCTCTTTTAATGATTTTTCAGTGGTGTAAACTAAAGTATCAGCCTGGTTTCTAACATCTGCTAATTCTTTTTTGCGTTTATCATCTTCTGCATGAGCTTCAGCATCATGAACCATTCTATCTATTTCTTCTTCAGATAAGCCTGATGAATCTTTAATAACAATAGACTGCTCTTTACCAGTGCCTTTATCTTTTGCAGAAACATGTAAAATACCGTTTGCATCTATATCAAATGTTACTTCAATTTGTGGCACGCCTCTTGGAGCTGGAGCAATACCAGATAAATCAAACTGACCTATCAGCTTGTTATCGCTTGCCATTTCCCTTTCGCCCTGAAGCACCTGGATAGTAACTGATGGCTGGTTATCTGCAGCAGTTGTATATATTTGGCTTTTTCTTGCAGGTATTGTGGTATTTCTCATAATGATTTTATTCATTTCTACCCCCATCTTTTCCCTGCCTAAAGAAAGTGCTGTTACATCAACAAGAAGTACATCTTTAACATCTCCCATTAATACGCCACCTTGAACTGCTGCACCAATTGCAACCACTTCATCTGGGTTTATACCTTTGTGTGGCTCTTTCCCAAAAAATTCTTTTACTTTTTGCTGCACAAGCGGCATACGAGTCATACCACCTACAAGTATAACTTCATTAATATCTGATGTAGTAAGCCCTGCATCATTTAATGCTTTTTTACATGGTTCTAATGTTTTTTCCACTAAATCTGCTACTAATGCTTCAAATTTAGCTCTGCTTAATTTTTTAACCATATGTTTTGGGCCAGTTTGGTCTGCTGTAATATATGGCAGGTTAATTTCTGTTTCAGTTGTGCCAGAAAGCTCATGTTTTGCTTTTTCTGCTGCTTCTTTTAACCTTTGAAGTGCCATTTTATCGTTAGCTAAATCTATGCCGTTATCTTTCATAAATTCTTCGCATAACCATTTAACTATTCTTTCATCAAAGTCATCACCACCTAAGAAAGTATCACCGTTTGTAGCTTTAACTTCAAATACACCATCACCAAGCTCTAATATAGATACATCAAATGTACCACCACCAAGGTCGTAAACTACTATTTTTTCTTCGCCTTTTTTCTCTAAACCATAAGCTAAAGCTGCAGCTGTTGGCTCGTTTATAATACGCTGAACATTTAAGCCTGCGATTTTACCTGCATCTTTTGTAGCCTGACGCTGTGCATCGTTAAAGTATGCAGGAACAGTGATAAC
>CAMEOC010000198.1 GCA_945929285.1 uncultured Mucispirillum sp. | reverse complement strand
CTGCAGAAGTGTTTGTTGGGGAAAATATGCCTTATCAAACAAGTACAAAATACGATTCAAACAATAACCCAATACAAACTTTTGACTATAGAGAT
Source organism: uncultured Mucispirillum sp. (assembly GCA_945929285.1). GTDB lineage: Bacteria > Chrysiogenota > Deferribacteres > Deferribacterales > Mucispirillaceae > Mucispirillum. Next base: position 3,200 of record CAMEOC010000198.1, on the reverse strand, counting down.
GTGGGTGTGAAATTAAAAGTTACGCCGCAAATTTCCAGTGACGATATGGTTACATTATCCATAGAACAGGAAATAAAAAAGGTTTCAGGCTCAGCTGTAAGTACAACAGCACCTACAACCCTTACAAGAAGCACAAATACAACTGTAAAACTTAAAAACCATTCTATTATGGTTATTTCAGGTATGATAAAAGATGATTCATCTACCACAGTTTCAGGTGTGCCAGGGCTTTCAAATATACCTATATTAGGCTGGTTATTTAAAAAGCAAACTACAAGCACACAAAAAACAAATGTTATGCTTTTTATTACTGCCCATATTATTGATACATTAGAAGATAATGAAAAACTTATGCAAAGCAAGCGTGCCACCATGGAAGATTTTAACAGGCAGGGCGATAAAGAATTTAGCAAAGGCTCTTTTACAGATACTGGCAGGTCTATTCAGCTTAAAAATGAAATAGAAGGCTTAAGCCCAGAAGAAGCTAAAAAATCACAAAAACAGCGTGATAAAGAAAAAGCAAAACGAGAAAAAGAAGCAAAACGCCTTGAAAAAGAAAGGCAAAAAGCACTAGAAAAAGAGGCTAAAGAAAAAGCAAAACAAGGTAATACCCAGGAAAAACAGGTGCAGGAAAATAAAGAATTAATTACACCTGTAATTATACAAGATAACATGGAAAATAATAATAAAGAAGATAATAAAGCAGAAGATAAAGATATTATTACCATAAACCCTTCAGCCCCAGAAAAAACAGGTGAATAATGAGTGAAGGCTTTGAAAAAATAAAATCAAGCTACATGAAGTTTCCAGATAAAAGCGATTTTGTGCCAGTGGAAGAAGGGGATAAAATTAAGTTTTTATACTGCTGTGAGCAGGGGCTTCAAAAAGCTAAGTTTATAAGTTTTTCCCTAGGTTTATCTGTAGATTATGAATATGCAGAAAAAAAGCAGATTTTAGAAATTTTAGAAGGCTTTGGGGGCGAAGTAGACGATGTGGCAGGCGAAGAAAGCCAAGATTTATATGATGATGCAGATATTTTAACATCTTCTTATGATGATGCACCGGTTATCCGCCTTGTAAACCAAATAATAATAAGTGCCGTGAAAAATGGTGCCAGCGATATTCACTTTGAAGGCAGAGATGGTGCCTTTTTAATTAGAATAAGAGTAGATGGCTGTTTAAATACATTAAAAACATACCCAAAAAGTGTGCATGAGCCAATTTTAGCTCGTATTAAAGTAATAGGGCAACTTGATGTGGCAGAAACAAGAAGAAGCCAGGATGGCAGAATAAACTTAAAAATAGGTAACAGGGTAATAGATATCCGTGGTTCCACCATGCCTTCCATTAACGGTGAAAAGGCAGTTGTAAGGATAGTAGAGCGTTCAACAGATTTCACTTCCTTGCAGCAGATAGGCTTAGACGGTATGCTTTACGAAAAATTTCGCCCATTTCTTGACAGGCCAAATGGCATAATATTAGTTACAGGGCCAACAGGTAGCGGTAAAACCACAACCCTTTATGCCTGCCTGCTTGCTATGAACAGGGAAAATAAAAATGTGGTAACAAGAGAAGACCCAGTGGAATACCATATTGATAATGTAACACAGGTGCAGATGAACCCTGCTGTAAACCTAACCTTTGCCCAAGCCATAAAAACTTTTTTAAGGCAGGACCCAGATATTATATTAGTTGGGGAAATAAGGGATAACGAAACGGCAGAAGCAGCTATACAGGCTTCTTTAACAGGGCACTTGGTGCTTTCCACTTTACATACAAACGACTCTCCAACAGCTATTGCAAGGCTCATTGAAATGGAAGTAGAGCCCTTTTTAATTTCCTCATCTTTAGCTATTGTAATAGGGCAAAGGCTTGTAAGAAAAATTTGCCCTCACTGCCAGGAAGAAGTTATAGCAGATGATTTTATAAAAAATACTTTTGCAAAAGCAGGTATTTGTATAGATAAATATATGGCAGGAAAAGGCTGCCCTCACTGCTTTAATACTGGCTACCGTGGCAGGATAGGTATATTTGAAATGCTTGAAGTAACAGATAACTTAAGGGCTTTAATAAATAAAAGAGCCTCCAGTTATGATATAAAAGAAGAAGCAAGAAAAGAAGGCTTTAAGACTATGTTTGAATATGGTGCAGAGCTGGTGCAAAAGGGAATAACCACCCCATCAGAAGTGCTTTCTGTAACAAAGGTTGACTAATGCCAGCATATTCATATAAAGGACTATCAAAAACAGGAAAAGATGTAAAAGGGGTGCGGGAAGCTGCCAGCAAACAAGCCCTTACCAATGAGCTTTTAAATGAAGGTATATTTGTTTCAAGTATTCAAGAAACAGGTGCAAAATCTTCAAAATATGCAAAATTGCAGGAAATGTTTGCAAAAAAAATAAACTTATCAGATACATTTTTTCAGCTCTCCCTGCTTTTAAGAAGTGGTATTCCTTTAGTAGAAGCCATTAAAATAGTGGCAAAAAGCACAAAAGAACAGCACTTAAAAAATGCCTTAATAGAATCTGCCGGCAAAATATCTGAAGGTATGCGGTTTTCAGAAAGTTTATCAAAATACCCAAAACTATTTGACCCAATGTATGTAAACTTAATAAAAGCTTCAGAACAGGTGGGAAAACTTTCTGCAGTTTTAGCAGATATTGCAGTTTATGAAGAAGATAAAAGAAAAAATGCAGATAAAATAAAAACAGCCATGGTTTACCCAATGACTATACTTGTAATGGGTATGGCTGTTTTAGGGTTTTTACTGGCCTTTGTAGTGCCTAAAATGGAATCAATTTTTTCTTCCATGAAACAGCAAATACCAGCCTCCACCGAATTTTTACTAAAAGTTTCTGACTTTGTAAGCAACTACGGTTTCGTACTGCTTTTATTTATACTTTTTATTATATTTACCATAAGGTATTTATATAAAAACAACCAAAAGTTTAGGCTTGAAGTAGATAAAAAGCTTTTTAAAATAAACTTAATCTCCCATGTATCTGTTGCAAAATTTGCCCATGTATTATCATTTCAGCTAAAAGAAGGGCTTCCTTTAACAGATGCTTTGCATTATGCCTCTTTAGTAATAGATAATAAATTTATGTTTAACACCATAACACAGGTGCGGGAACAGGTTCAGTCTGGCACAAAATTTTCCGTGGCAGTAAGAAATTCTGGTATTTTCCCAGAGCTTTTTC
>CAMEOC010000197.1 GCA_945929285.1 uncultured Mucispirillum sp. | reverse complement strand
GGTATTTCTGTATTAAACCCATATAACGAGCTTTCTGACAGCTCCTCCCTGCTTACAGGTGATATGGAAAGCATCACCATACAAAAAGGTTATTCTTCCATACTTTCTGGCAACAATGGTATGGGTGGTGCTGTACTTTTAACATTATCAAAACCTAAAAAACCATTTGAGCTAATGTTTAAAACTTCCATTGAAAATGATGATAATTTTGATTTTGCTTCTGTAAACAACATATTTAGTATAGGCAGTAAAACCTCAAAATTTTACTTTAAAAATACTTTGCAGTACAGGGAAATTGACCATTACCTGTTGCCAGCTTCATATAAACCCTCAGTTTCAAGCATACAAAAAGACAGAAAAAGGCTTTTTTCTGATAGAACTGATTTGAAAAACACACTTATTGCAGGTATTACACCAAGTGATAAGCTGGATATTTGGCTGGCATATACTTATAATGAAGCAAATAAAGGAATGGCAAGCCCTGAAGTAAGCCCAAACTACTCGCTTTGGGGCTGGAATTTTGATTACCATAACAGCATTTCTCTACATGGAAAATATGAAGATAATAAATTAAAAGCAAATTTTTTAGCCTTTTATAATACTTACAATAACTCTATGAGTATGTATTCAAGCCTTATACATGTAGACTATAACTCACCCTATGCCACAAGCATATATGATGAATATGCTGCTGGATTTAATATTTCCATTTCCTATAATATAAACAGCAGGCACAATATAAGTACTGCCATAACTTACAGAAATGATGAGCATACAGGTTTTTCTAAAGACAGCTTAAGTGTGGAAGAAGATATAAATATAGCAGAAAATAAACTTTCTTTTGGTGCAGAATATACATATAAACCATTAAAACAGCTATCTTTTGTATCAGCTTTAGGGTTTGACAGCCTTATACCCTCTAAATTTTACAGCAGAGATAGCAGTTTTATGAATAGTATTGGTATATCATCATACAATGTAAATGTAAAAAATATGTTTCTACTTTCAGGGCAGATAGGTATATTTTATGAATTTATGGATAATAACGAACTTCATTTAACATATGCAAGAAAAAACCAGTTTCCAACCATGAGCGACAGGTATTCCACTCAGCTAGGGGAAAACCTGCCAAACCCAAACTTAAAGCCAGAAATGGCAGACCATGTGGAACTTGGCTATAAAGGTACTCTTTTTAATATGCTGTATGTTGATACTGCCCTTTATTACAGCAGTATAAGTGATAAAATGGTGCTTATGGAAGTGCCAAACCCAGTAGTACCCACTACACAGGTTAATTATTTAATGAATCTTGATAAAGTTTCACTTTTTGGTTATGAGTTTTTATCAAGCTTATTTATATTAGAATATGCAGAAGTGGGGCTTAATTTTTCAATTAACGGTTATAATATTGATAAAAGCCAGTCAAAAGCAAATGTATTAACATACTACCCACTTTTTACAGGCAAAGCTTATGTAAAAATTACTCCATGCCAGTATATAGCCATAACACCTAGTATAGAATATAATACAGAACAGTATGCAGATATTTATGGAATACACAAATTAGATGACTATTTTTTAGCACATTTAAATATTAATTTTTTTATAAACGATAATTTCCAAATAGATTTTGCCATTAGAAATATAGCAGATACCCTTTATGAAACAAGGCAGTATTATCCATTAAAGGGTAGAAGCTTTGTGCTTTCATTAACTGCTAAAATCTAAGGTTTTCTTATATTTACCATTTTTATGTGATTATTTTTTATTACCTGATGAAGTGTTGCTCCTTCTAAAAATAAATCTTTTGCCATTTCTTCTTCTTTTACAATAGAACCAGAAAGGCATGTTATACCATAATCAAACATAATATTTGTAAGTGGCGTTGTTGGCCCTACAATATATATTTCTGCTTTTTTTGAAAGCTCTAAAAGCCTAGGAAGTGTTTTATTTATTAATGTTACCGCTGTTGTAAATAGAAAATCCTGCTCTGGAAGTATAAACTCACAGGCTGTATCTGGCAAATCATATGGTGATAAATCCACCTTTCTTTCCAGTATGGATAAGTCACATATTTCCCTAAGCCTTTCAATATTTGGAAAATGCCCTACAACTGTTACTTTTTTACCTTTTACCCTGTCTTGTATTATATCAAAAATATTTAAATTATCATAACTTGTTTCATTTGCATTATTTTTACCGTTGTAATATGAGTTTATAGCTGCCATACCAAGAGATGCTTCATAAAAATCCCATGATTTTGCATAGGAAGCTAAATCTTTTAACTTCATATTTTTCATTTTACCAACTAATGAAGAATGTGCAGGGCTTACATTCATATTCATTGCAAGCCCAAGCCCTGCTTCACTTTTTACACCCACCCAGTAAGGACTAACAAAAGCTGATTCCACCCTGTAATCATCTTTTATATTCTCTATTAATTCATCATACATTTTCCACTGATACATAGCCTTTCACCATTATATATTTTTTTATGTATTATAGCAAATAATCATATTTAATCAATAGTTTATATTATATATAAATATATATAATTGCTTATTAATATACAAATAACTTTGACCATATTAACTTAATTTTCCTAAAATTTATAAACTATTTACAAATATACCCCGGGGGTATTGCTTTATTATTGATAATTAAACATATTTAAATCACCCCCCCCCTATATTTTCTATTGACTTTTAATTCATATGCTTATACTATGATAAAAGAGAGATAAATAGTCTTTTTAATGGCTATTATAATGAGAGGTTGCTTATGATTAAAAGTGTTTCAAGGTCAATAATGGCTTTAGTAGCCATGTTGTTTTTATTTTTAGGCTGCAGCAGTGAAGAAAATAGCACAAATAATGTGCCTGTACCTTCAGTACAGTCAATACAGCCTATTGGTAAAAGCGACCAAATAATCCTACAGTTTACACAGCTTGCAGGTATGGGTGCAAACAGTGAAATCCAGCCTGAATTTATTTTATCTATTAATAATAAAGATGATTATAGTTCAGCAAAAATGCTTGGTACTCATAAGCAGGTTTTAGATGGCACTGGTATGGCGTTTTTAGAATTTACTATTAAAAAATCAAAACTTGCAGGTGATATAGTAGGCCCTAATAAAAAAATATTTGAATACCCTGAATTATCAGACGGTACTACATATTATATATGGCTTCAAGCCTGTTATGCAGGCTATGGCTGTGGAAACCCTGCTAAAATGAGCGTTATACCTATTCCTATGCCAAACCCACTTACAAAAGATAACATTGAAAGATCGGAAGAG
>CAMEOC010000196.1 GCA_945929285.1 uncultured Mucispirillum sp. | reverse complement strand
ACAGCAAGCAGGGAAACAGAAGAATTTGTAGCAAAGCTATTAAGCGAAACATCGCTTCCTGTGGAATATACTATTGTAAATGAAGCAGGTGCCAGTGTTTACTCTGCTTCTGAAGTGGCAGCAAAAGAGTTTCCTGATTTAGATGTTACTATCCGCGGTGCTATCTCTATTGCCCGCAGGGTTATTGACCCTCTGGCAGAATTAGTGAAAATTGAGCCTCGCTCCATTGGGGTTGGAATGTACCAACATGATGTAAATAAAAAGAAACTGGAAAATACTCTACAGGCTGTTGTGGAAGATGTGGTGAATAATGTTGGTGTAAACTTAAATACTGCAAGCCCTTCCCTTTTACAGTATGTTTCAGGCTTAAATTATAATATTGCTGAAAAAATAGTTAAGTATAGGGAAAATAATGGAACATTTAGCAATAGAACACAGCTTTTAAAAGTAACAGGCTTAGGCGATGCTACATTTAAGCAGTGTGCAGGGTTTTTAAAAATATATGGTGGAGATGAGCCCCTTGATAGTATGTTTATACACCCAGAAACTTATGATGCAGTTCATAAGCTTTTAGATAAATTAAACTTAACTATTGATAAATTATCTATGATACGCCTTGCTGTTAAAGGAAACAGCTTAAATAAGCTTTCTGAAGAAACAGGGCTTGGCTCATATACTTTTAATGATATTATAGAAAACTTAGAAAAACCAGATAGAGATGTTAGGGATAGTGTAGACCCTGTTATTTTTAAGAAAAGTGTTGTAAACCTTGATGACTTAAAACCAAGTATGGTAATATCTGGAAAAGTTACAAACATTGTTGATTTTGGAGCATTTGTTGATATTGGGCTTAAAAATGATGGTTTAGTGCATATTTCAGAGCTTTCTGAAAGCTTTGTAAAGCACCCAGGCGAAGTGGTAAAAGTTGGGCAGAAAGTGCAGGTAATGGTTGTAGATGTAGATAAAGAAAGAGGAAGAATAAGCCTTTCTATGAGAATATAGCATTAACCCCCAAATATTTGGGGGTTAAATTTTATACAAATTCATTAAATTATCTTTAATTTAATCTTTACTATACTTCATTTAATAGATTTAAAAATTCCACATGTAAAAGACCGTTGGAAGCAATAAGCCCGTCGCAGTCTATATCGTGATATCTGCCATCAAGTTTTGTAACAATGCCGCCAGCTTCTCTCACTATTATTAATCCACCTGCCATATCCCATGGTTGAAGCCTTGTTTCATAATATAAATCATATATACCACGGGCTGTATAGCATAAATCAAGGGAGGCAGCCCCTGCCCTTCTTATACCTCTTGTATTTAATAATACCTGCTCTAATACCTGCATTAAATAAGGCAGGTTATCTTTTTTATATGGAAAACCTGTGGCAACTAATGAGTTTATAAGTGATGATGTGGCAGAAACTTTTATCTGCTTACCATTACAGTATGCCCCCATACCTGTTTCTGCTGAATATAATTCATTAAGTATTGGGTTATAAACTACACCATATTTTCCTTCTGTTTCTGTAATAACGCCAACAGAAACTGCCACAAAAGGCACACCATGGACAAAGTTTGTAGTACCGTCTATTGGGTCTATATATATTACATTTTCATGGGGATAATCTTTTTTATCCATATTAGATTCTTCCCCAACAATAGTAAAATCTGGAAAAAGTTTTTGTAACTTTTCTTTTAAAAATTCTTCAGTTTTCACATCATATTCTGTTACTAAATCCACTTCCCCTTTAAATTCTATGTTTTTATTAGAGTAAAAACCCTCTTTAACTATTTCCCCTGCTTCTAAAACAATATCACTAATTTGTTTTAACATAACAAACCTCTTGATTATTTTTTAAAAATATATATATTCGTTATATGATAAACTATAATTACAAAGATATCAACACAATTAATTTTAATGTTTCAATTGATGAATGTTTTAATGAGCTGCGTCCTCACCCAAAATTTAAGGACTGCACCTTTGAAAACTATCATGATGATAAAGCATACCCTTCTCAGGCTGCTTTAAAAGAACTGCTGCATAATATTTCAAATACTCAAAAGAAAAAGCAGAAGCGTTCATTTTTTTCTAAAAAACAAAAGGCAAATAAAATTGCTAAAAATATTTATATTGATGGCACATACGGTATAGGTAAAACTCATCTGCTTTCTGCCTGCTTTCATAATTTCCAAGGCACAAAAGCATTTATGAGCTTTTTAGAGCTTACATACTTTATGAATTTTTCAGGTCTTGAAAAAACCATAGAATTTTTTAAGCCTGTTGATTTGTTATTAATAGATGAGTTTGATTTAGATGACCCTGCAACCACTAGAATGGCTGCTAGGTTTATTGAAAGTATTAATGATAATACTACTATTATAACCACATCAAACAGGCTTCCAAAGGAACTAGGCGGCGGTAAATTTGATACAACCCAGTTTGCAAGAGAGCTTGGCTTAATTTCTAATACTTTTGATAATATTACAGTAGACGGCAAAAGCTTTAGAATAAACCTTGCTTCATGGCAGGCTGTTTATTCTAATAAATCATTTAATGATGTATTAAACTCTTTTGAAGCAAAACGGGGTGTACTGCTTATTGATTTTGATGAGTTAATATTAAAATTACAGGAAAACCACCCTTTTAAGTTTTTTGTTGTGCCAAAAGCTTTTGATGCTGTATTTATAAAAAACTTTAAGCCTTTTACAAAATTAAATGATGCCCTAAGGTTTACTATTTTTATAGACCACTGCTACTACCATGATACAAAGCTTTTCTTTAATGGTGAAATAAACCAGGATATTTTCCCAAAAGAAATAATGGAAACATCTTTTGAACGCCAGTTTTTAAGGTGTAACTCCCGATTAGATGAACTGGGGCTGTTTTTTAAAGAATAAATTTTAAGATATAACTTCTAAAACTATTTCTTCTTTATTCTTTTTATTTACACTATCTATTACACATAAACTTTCAGGCAGGCATTTTATAAGGTCATTATTTGATGTTACATTATGTTCTGCCATAGTTTTAAGTAATATTCCCCTGTATGCTTTTGAAAAATGGCTTACTACTTTACCATCTTTTATAAATTTATAAGTAGTATAAGGTTTTTTTATTTGGTAAAATTTTTCATATATACCTGCTCGTAAATCTATGATTTCTTCCTTTTCTAAAAAATCATCAAGAGCATTAGAAAAATGTTCTTTATAATATTTTTCATAGGCAAAATCTTTAATTTTTACACCCTGCTTAAATTTATAGTGAGGTATTTTATCCTTTGCCTGTATAGG
>CAMEOC010000195.1 GCA_945929285.1 uncultured Mucispirillum sp. | reverse complement strand
GTGTTCTTCATAATCAAATAAAGTCATCTGTATGGCGGCGTTTTCTACACTCACTAATTTTTGTAATGTCACACCGATTAAACGAACGACAATATTAATAAAATTCTTCTCATATAGTTTTCTTTAATGTGGCTGTATACTGCATTAAAATCAACTGGCACTTCAGGTATTAAAATACAGTCTGCATCTGCTGCAATACCACCACGGAAAGCTGTATGGCCTGCATATCTGCCAAAAACTTCCATAACCATAATTCTGTTATGAGTTCTACCTGTAGTTTTTAAGTCTTCTAAAATAGTAGCAATTTTATTAATAGTAGAGTCCCCACCTACAGAGTATGTTTGTAAGTCTAAATCCATAGTTTTAGGAGCATGAACAACAGGTATACCGTTTTCATGAAGGTCTACTACAACACTTCCAGTATCATCACCACCAGAAATAACAAGGCCGTCAATATTGAATTTTTTTAAGCCTTCTACAATTCTTTTATATTTATTATCATCTTTAATTTTAGATATTTTAACACGGGAATGACCAGCTTCACTGCCTGCTCTAATAGACTTGATATCTTCACTTCTAGAACCGTGCAGGCTTGTAAGTTTTTCAAAATCTACTAAGTTATAAAGCCCAGCATAACCATTTGGTATTACATAAGCACCAATACCTTTAGATTCTGCCATTTTTGCAGCACCTCTAACAACTGCATTAAGACCACCACAGTCGCCACCAGCTGTAATAATTCCGATATTACGAATGTTACCCATAAAACCCCCTGATTTATCAGTTTATTTAATATTTAATAAGTATAATATGAAGATAAAAAAAAGTCTATATTTATCTTAATAACTTATTAAATTTATAAAATTATGGTTTGTTAAAAAAATTTTCTTTATTTTATTTTAAATTTATTATATAAATTTGTTATTTAATATATGAGGTATATAATGGATAAAGCTATTGTTTTAGCAAGCGGTGGCCTTGACAGCTGTGTTACAGTGGCATGTGCCATAAATGACGGTTATGAAGTTTCACTTTTACATATTAATTACGGGCAAAGAACTCAAAAAAGGGAAGATAAAGCTTTTGATGATATAGCAGAATATTACGGCATAAAAAATAAAATGACTGTGGATATTGACTATTTAAGAAGAATAGGTGGCTCCTCTTTAACAGATATGAATATGAAAGTAGAAGAAGATACAACCCCTTCATCTACTGGCAGCCTGCCTTCTACTTATGTGCCTTTTAGAAATGCAAATATGATATCTATTGCTGTAAGCTGGGCAGAAGTAATAGGGGCTAAAAAAATATATGTAGGTGCAGTGGAAGAAGATTCCAGCGGATATCCAGACTGCAGAGAAATTTTTTATGAAAAATTTAACGAGCTTTTATCTGTGGCTTTAGCAGATGAAAGCGATATACAAATTGTAACCCCTGTTATCCACTTAAGTAAAAAAGATATTGTAAAAAAAGGCATAGAATTAAAAGCACCACTTCATTTAACCTGGAGCTGTTATCAAAATGAAGATGAAGCCTGTGGAGTGTGCGAAAGCTGTCAATTAAGATTAAACGGCTTTGCTCAAACAGGTGTTACAGACCCTATAAAATATAAATAAAATATAATAAGGAGATATATTATGACATTAAAAGAACAGATTTTAGAAGATATTAAGCATTATATGAAAGAGAAAGATACTGTTGCATTAAATGCTGTTAGAATGCTTAAATCTGAAGTGAAAAATGCAGAAATTGCAGCTATTAAAGAACTTGATGATGAAGGTATTATAAAAGTTGTGCAGTCAAGCATTAAAAAAAGAAAAGATTCTGCTGAAATATATGCTAAAAATGGCAGGCAGGAACTGGCAGATAAAGAGTTAGCAGAAATTAAAGTATTAGAAAAATATTTACCTGCTCAGCTTGATGATGAAGCTATTAAAAAAGTAATTCATGAAGTAATAGAAAGTTTAGATGATGCTATGAAGAAAAATTTTGGTGCTGTTATGAAAGGTGTAATGGCAAAAGTGGGAGCTTCTGCAGAAGGTAAAAAGGTAAGCGAGCTTATTAAAGGTATATTATAGATGGGCGTTATTATAATAGTGTTTATACTTGTTTTTGCATTTAAAGGCACTATTAATGGATTTATATCTGAAGCTATAAGTATTCTTGGTATAATTCTTGCCATATTATGTTCGTATATGCTTTATGAGCCTCTTTTTAAAGTTATGCAGGCAATAGGCTTTGGCAAAGATGGTGCTTCTATTGGTGCATATATTTTAGGGTTTTTAATAGTGTATGTTATAGTTGTATTACTTGGTAATTTAATATACAATACATTACAGGCAATACATTTAGGCTGGGTAAATAAAGTAATTGGTTTTGCTTTTGGCATATTAAAAGGTGCAGTTATAGCCAGTGTTATTTTATGGATAATTATTTCTGTTATACCAAAAGATGTAAAATTTGTAAAAGATATACAAGCTTCAGATACAGCAAAAACCACATTAAAAGTGCTGCCTTATTTATATGACAGGGTTGCTTCCATTTCAAACATAGAAAGGTATAATCCTTTTAAATAAAATGGGGATTTTAGAAAGTGATGAAATATAATATAAATACTTTAGAGTTTGATTCGTTTAAAAATTTTATACTTGAAAGTTTCATTTCATCATTTTCTACATCTTCTTTTAAAAACATAAGCATTTTAAATAATATAGAGGATATATACAAAAGGCAAAATGAAATAAAGCAGGCCATAGAATTTAGTAAAGATGCTATAGAGTTTATAGAAGATGATAAAGATTTTTTTAAGCTTTTCTACACATTAAATGATAATACAAAATCTTATGATCCAGTAGATTTTATTATTATAAAAAACTTTCTTTTAAAAATAAAAAGTTTAAAAGAAGAGCTTGATGAAAAGAAATATACTCACCTTTTAAATTACAGCCAAAGTTTTGCAAGTTATGAATATTTATCTGATTTAATAATGCAGTCTATTGATGATAAAGGGGCTATAAAAGATAACGCTACAACTGCATTAAGTGAAATAAGGTATGGAATAAATCAGCATAAAAACAGCATACGAAAAATACTTTCCAGTATGTTTAATTCTTCTAATGCAGATAAGTTTATACAGGAAAAAGTGGTAGTATTAAGAAACGGTAGGTATACAATCCCCTGCAAAACAAACTTTAGCCAGTATATACAAGGTATTATACAAGATAAATCTGTTAGCGGGCAGACATTATATATAGAACCTTCCAGCTGTGTTTCTGAAAATAATGTAATGCAGGAGTTAATAATTGCAGAATCTG
>CAMEOC010000194.1 GCA_945929285.1 uncultured Mucispirillum sp. | reverse complement strand
GAAAACCCCTATTGCCGTTGCTTTAGGTTACCCTGAAAGAATATGCTCTTTAGTGGAGCCTGTGGATATGTTTAGCCTGCAAAAGCTTACCTTTTTAAAGCCAGATATTGAAAAATTTAGGTGCTTAAAAACTGCCATAAATGTATTAAAAAGTGACAGCAATGCTTTAATGACAGCCATGAATGCAGCCAACGAAGAAGCTGTGAAAGCTTTTTTAAAGGGTAATATTTCTTTTAATGATATTTCTTATGTTATAGATGATGTGCTTTCAAAAGCAGATATAACTGATGCCCAAAATATAGCTGAAGCTGAAGAAAATATTATAAAATACCAAAAATTTGCTTCTGATGTTATTTCAAAACATTAAGATATAAGCCTTTATTTATAGTTTTATCTTACCATAAATATAGGCTTTATATTTTATAAAATAGAGATTATGGTTTTTAATACTGGAGCATAATATCCTGAAGCCATCATATCTTGTGCTATTTTCTTTGCTGTTCTGCCTTTATTATCTTCTATATTTTTATCTGCCCAGGCATCAAGTAAAACTTTTACCATTTCCATATTACTTTTCATTACAGCAAGCATTAATGGGGTATAGCCCTGGGAGTTTTTTATGTTTATAACTGCATTATTTTTTATTAAATAGTTTGCCTGCTCTATACTTGTGCTTAAGGTTGATGAATTGTTTGCAAGCTTTGTAACAGGTGATTCATCATAATAGGCCGCTGCATTTATATCTACACCGTTTTTAATTAATGAGTTGCATATTTGTTCCATATTGCTTAAATATACCCTTTTCAAAAAATCTACCAAAAGCAGTCATATCTTCATTATTTTGTATAGAATAATTAAAGCCTGATTTTAAAAGCAGTTCTGCCATTTCTGGTGATTTTACAATATGCAGTAGTGTATTGCCATTATCATCTTGAAAGTCTATATTAAAATCTTTATTGCTTTCAATTAAAGCTTTTACCTGCTCCATCTGGTTATTTTCAACTGCTTCTTTTATTTCCTGATCCACTTTATCCATTACCTGCTCTCCCCTTATACATGAAACCTTAAGCCTTCCACCTGACTTATGGCTTTGTAATAATTTTCAAGCTCCTCGTAGTTAAATAAAACTAATGTAACTGATATGCTTATGTATTTACCTGTTTTGCTTATGTTTTCAGAAAATATTACATCTTCCCTGTTATCAAATATTTTCCTAACATCTGCTGAAAACTGGTTTGTATTATCACCCATTATTTTAAATGTAAACTTATCTGGGAATTTTTGCAAGTCCTTCAATGTTTTTCCGCTTTCTATATTTTGCATACCTTCTCCTTATTTTTTAATACTCTGCCAAATACTCTGCCTATACCTTCTAAACTTTGCACTGCTTTTATAAGCTTTAAAGGCACTTCGGTTGCATTTTCATACTGCCATTTGCTGCCTGGCAGTGGGTCAAAGGGGTGGGAATGGATAGTAACTTTACCTTTCCACCGTTCTATAAATTTATATGTTTCTTCATAAGTTTCTTCTGTTTCATAGGGCAGCCCAAAAATTAAATCTACCACTATTTCAAAATTTTTATCTAAAAAAAGCTCTATGGCATTTTCTGTTTCTATAAGCCCGGAACGCCTGTGCATAATCTTTTGCATATCTTTTGAAGCAGACTGCAGGCCCAGCACAATCTGTTTATTATCGCAGTATTTTACCAGTAAATCCACAAGCTCTTTACTAACACCTGCTGGGTCAATTTCTGAAGGAAATGTGCCGTAAAAAAGCTTGCCGTTACTGCCAATGGTATTTCGTACATTATATAAAAGTGATTCAATAGCTTCTAAATTTATGCCCTTATTATACTGGTATGATGAAGCATCTGGAGCAATAAACCTAACATCTGCAAAACCTTTTCTACTTAAAGCAAACTTTATTTCTTCCACCACAAAATCTATACTTCTGTGGCGAAGTTTTCCTCTAAAAAGCTGTGGAGTTTGGCAGTAGGTGCAGCCACTGGGGCATCCTCTTGTAAGTTCTATGGGTCCAAGAGAAACCATTTTCCTTGGGAAAACCCTAAAGTCATCTAAATCTAATACTTTTTTGCCTTGTATTATGCCGTTTAAACTGCCGTCATCTTCCATATCTATTATATCTTTTATGGAGATTTCGCCTTCCCCTGTGCATACAGCATCAAAATAATTAAGCATATCTTCGCTTCTTGCTGTTGCATGAGCTCCACCGCATACTGTTTTTATATTAGGCAGCCGTTTTTTAAGCTCTGTTACATATTCTATGTAAGCTTTGCTTGTGCCTGTTAAAAATGAAAATAATACCACATCATTATTTTCTATAAAGCTTTGCCCTTCCTGTGGGGTTACAACATAATACTGCCTATTAGGAAACCATTTTTCAAAGGCTGCTAAAATAGCCCTAATAGAATGCTTATTAGTCTTATCTCTAACGAAAACTATTCTACTCATTATATTTTTCTATATGTAAAGTAAGGCCTTGAACCCTTACAACTTTTACTTTATCCCCTTTATTAAAATTTTCTTTACTGCAGGCGTTCCATATTTCACCCTGCACCATTACTTTTCCTTTTTCTTTTTGGCTATTCCATTCTATAACTTCAGCATCCAGCCCAGCCATAGATTCTGCACCAACTACCGGTTTGCTTTTAAAATCTTTTATAATAAGCCTGCCTATAATTAAAGCAACAGCTGCAAAAAAGCCTACTATTAATATTATTACCCACATAGAAACAGATATACCTGCACTTTTTTCATGTTCAAATAATGCCCTTAAACCAAATATAAAGCTTATTATGCCCCCTAATGTTAAAAGCCCAAAGCTTGTTATAAATATTTCTGCAATAAAAAGTAAAAACCCTGCAGCTATTAAGCCTATGCCTAAAAAATTAATTGGTAAAATACTTGAACCAAAACCAAATATAACTAAAAACACTATCCCAAAAGAACCAAATAAAAATGTGCCTGGTGCTTTAAACTCTAAAAATAATAAAGATATGCCTATAAAAAGCAGTATGGCTAAAACATTTGGGTCTGCTATAACATTATATAAACTTTGGGTAAAGTTTGGCTCTAACACATTTATATAAGCAACTTTTGAAATATTAAGGCTTTCAGGAAGTAAATGTAATATATTTTCCCCGTCTGCTACATTATCAATTATTTTTAAATTTAGAGCTTCACTGGCTGTATAGCTGGCAGAATCTTTTACCATTTTCACAACTGCTTCAATATTTCTGCCCCTTTTTTCTGCAATACTTTTTGAAAGTGCTATGGTATCATTTAATACTTTTTTCTCCATATCACCTTC
>CAMEOC010000193.1 GCA_945929285.1 uncultured Mucispirillum sp. | reverse complement strand
AAGCCGTTTTGCAGGTGGGCTGGTTGCAGAGATTGGCACACCTTCAGTAGATGAAAAAATAGCCATATTAAAAAGTTTTACAGCCCAGTATGGTAGAGTTATATCTGATGAAACTATTCACTTTCTAGCTGAAAATATAAAGTCTGACAGCACAAGAGATTTATTAGGTGCTGCAAACTCTGTATTTGTGCAGTCCAGATTTCAAAATATGGAACTTACAACTGAATTTTTACAAAATAATATTGCTTCTTTTTTAATAGAAAGAGATAAGTCTGTTACTCCTCAAAATATAATAGATATAATATCTGAGTATTTTAATGTAAAACTTATTGACTTAACATCCCCTAGCCGTTCTAAAAATATTGTTATACCTAGAAATTTAGCAATTTATTTAATATATAAACATACTCCTTCATCTCTTAAAGGTATAGGGGATATTTTTAATAGAGACCATTCTACCATTAAAAACTCTATTAATAAAATAGAAAACGATATAAATAATAATGATAACTATGTGGTTGGAACATTAAACGAGCTTACTAAAAAAATGAAACTTTTTACTTCTAAATAGTTATAAACAAGTTTTCCATATGTATTTATTAAGCTATTATTTAATAATTTATATTTTTGTATAGTTTTCCACATATGAAAGTTATTCACATACTTATTTTTATAAGTTAAATTATAAATAAAAAGTGGTGTTTTTAATAAATTACTTGAAATTTTTTTAATAATTTTTTAAAATTAAGAAAACTTATAACAATTTATTATTGATAAATTTCATTATAAAATATATACTTTTTTTAATAACGGCCAGTTTTCCACACTGCTGTTACTACTACCACATATATATATAAATAAGAAATTTATTTACTTGAGGAAAAAATGCAATTTAGAGTTTTAAAAGAAGATATTTTAAAATACTTACAATATGCTAACAGCTTTACAAACCCTAAAGGGTTAAATGATATACTTCAAAATATTTATATTGAAGTTGAAAATAATACTGTTAATATAAAAGCTACAAACTATCAAATGGGTTTTTCCTGTTTTTTTGAAGCAGAATCTGTGGAAAGAGAAGGTAGAATAACTGTTAGCTGTAGAAAACTTTTAGATATTATAAAAGAACTTCCTGATGGTGCTTTAATTGATTTTATATATAATGATACAAGGCTTAATGTAATATGTGGTAAATCTAAATTTAAGCTTTCTACACTTTCTTCTGAATATTTTCCTATGATATCTGATATTGTTCCAGAATATTATATTAAAATAAATGCAGCTGATTTCATTAATATTATGAAAAGAACTCACTTTTGTATATCAAATGATTCTTCTAAAATAGAATATACTGGTGCACAGCTTAGAATTAATAGAAGTGATGTGGAAACATTTGCAACAGGTATGCAAAGAATTGCCATAGCTTCTACTACAATTGATGCAGAATATGCCAATGATTTTATTATAAATATACCTAAAAAAACAATTTCTGAAGTATTAAGAATATTTGAAAGTAAAGGCGAAATAGAAATTCATACAGATAGAAGGCAGATTTCTTTTAAACATGATAATATTATAATATATTCTAAACTTATTGAAAAATTTATTAAAAATATTGAAAAGTTATTTAACAGCGATTATCCTATAAAAGCGAAACTTGATAGAAAATCTTTTATTGATGCTTCTAAAAGGGTTTCTGCTATTACAAGTGATGAAACACCAGGTATTATATTAAACTTTGAAAATAATACTTTAAATATTTCAAGCCTTGAAACCATATATGGCGAAGGCAGTGAAACAATAGATGTGCTTAATTATAATAGTGAGCCTTTTGAAATAATATTAAATGCAAGACATCTTAATGAAATATTAAACAATATAGACAGCGAAGAATTTACCCTTGAAATGGCTGATAGGCGTTCTCCTGTGCTTGTAACACCTGCTGATAATAATTACAGATATTTAGTTGTGCCAATATCCATAGATAAAATATAAATGCAGGTTTTAAATTTAAAACTAAATAACTTTAGAAGCCATATATCATCATTTTATGAGCTTAGTAATGAAACATTTTTTATTGGGGAAAATGGCACTGGTAAAACATCTATTTTAGAATCAATATATATGCTTTTTGGTTTGAAAAGTTTTAAAAAGCAGCCTTTATCTTCTATTATTAACTTTAACAGTGATTTTTTTCGCATAGAAAGTGATATTTTAGAAAATGATTATTCTTCAAACATTGTCTGCCTTTTTAAAAATAAACGCTCAACATCTATAAATGGTGATGTAATAGAAAATATTGCAAATTTTATATATAACTATCCTGTAGCTTTCTATACACCTGAAAATTTAGGGCTGTTATCAAAAGAGCAGGCAGATAGAAGAAATTTTTTAGACAGGTTTATTTTTTACTATGATAAAAATCATATTTATGATATAAAAACTTACACAAGAATATTATCTCAAAAAAATAGTGAGTTAGAAAAAGAAAATATTGATTTTACATATATTGATGTGCTTAATGAAAAACTAATTAGTTTATCTAATAAAATATATAATAAACGGTTAAAAATGGTTTCTGAACTTAATAATTCTTTAAAATATATATATTCTAACTTAAACTTTAATTATGATTTTGTATTTATAAAATATTCCAGCAATATTTTAGATGATACACTTATTAATAAAGAAAAAATATTAAAAAAGACATTGTATGGCATCCATAGAGATAAAATAGAAATGGAATTAAATGATAAATTAATAGAAAAATTTTCATCCACCGGGCAAAAAAAAACTTTTTCCCTGCTTTGTCTTTATTCTTTTATAAAAATTATTGAAGAAAACAGAAAAATAAGTATAATAACTCTTTTAGATGATTTTGAAGCTGCTCTTGATTATAACAGGGCTTCATTTATAAAAGAGTTATTTACCGATAAAAGGCAGGTTTTATATACTGGAGTGGATAAATCAAGACTTGATTTTAAAAATGTTATAAAACTAAATTAAATTTATATATAGGGAAGGTTATGTCAGAGAATTATAGTGAAAGTAGTATTAAGGTTTTAGAGGGGTTACAAGCTGTTAGGCAAAGGCCTGGTATGTATATTGGCTCAACTGGTGTGAGAGGCTTGCACCATTTAGTATATGAAGTTATAGATAACTCCATAGATGAAGCAATGGCAGGTTATTGTAAAAATATTACTGTTACACTTCATGGTGATGGCTCTGTTACTGTGGAAGATGATGGCCGTGGTATTCCTGTGGGTATTCACCCTACTGCTAAAGTTTCTACTTTGCAGGTTGTTTTAACTGTGCTTCATGCTGGTGGTAAATTTGATAC
>CAMEOC010000192.1 GCA_945929285.1 uncultured Mucispirillum sp. | reverse complement strand
GCGACCACCGAGATCTACACTCTTTCCCTACACGACGCTCTTCCGATCTCTTGATATTGCAAGAATGAACCTGGCATTAAATGGTAAAGAAATATTTAAAAAAACCATAGAGTTAGCAGAATATGCAAGGCAGGAAATAAATAAAATAGGCGGCTATTACGCTTTTAGCAGTGAGCTAATTGATAATAAATATGTATGCGATTTTGATAAAACTAAACTTTCCATTCACACTTTAGATATTGGCCTTGCAGGTATTGAAGTATATGATATTTTGCGAGATGAATATGAAATACAAATAGAGTTTGGCGATTTAGGTAATATGCTTGCAATTATAAGTGCAGGGGACAGGGCTTTTGAAATAGAAAGGCTTATATCTGCCCTTTCTGAAATTAAAAGGCGTTTTGCAAAAGAAAAAACTGGTATGTTTGACCATGAATATATAAGCCCTGAAGTAGTTATCACACCGCAAAAAGCCTTTTATGGCGAAAAGAAATCTGTGCCTATTAGGGAAAGTGAAAACTATATATGTGGCGAATTTATTATGAGCTACCCTCCAGGTATTCCTATACTTGCCCCAGGGGAATGCATTACAAAAGAAATAATAGACTATATAATATATTCCAAGGAAAAAGGCTGCTCTTTAACAGGGACAGAAGATGAAAAAGCAGAATATATTAATGTATTAAAGGAGAAATAAAATGGAATTATGGTATACTGAAGAACATTCTGAAAATGTGCGTTTTTCTATAAAAGTAGATGAGCAGTTATATTCTGCCCAAAGCCCTTTTCAGCGTATTGATGTTTTTAGTTCAAAAGAGTTTGGCAAATTTTTCACCCTTGATGGGCTTATGATGGTTACTGAAAAAGATGAGTTTATATACCATGATATGATAGTTCATGTGCCTATGGCTGTAAACCCTAAAATAGAAAAAGTACTGGTTATTGGTGCAGGGGACGGCGGCACTGTTAGAGAGCTTACAAGATATGAAAATATAAAACATATAGATATGGTTGAAATAGATAAAATGGTGGTAGATGTCTGCATTAAATACCTGCCACAAACTGCATCTAAATTAAACGATGAAAGAGTTAACCTTATATTTGAAGACGGCTTAAAGTTTGTGAGAACAAAAGTAAATGAATATGACTTGATTATAGTAGATTCCACAGACCCGTTTGGTCCTGGTGAAGGTCTTTTTACAAAAGAGTTTTACGGCAACTGCTTTAATGCTTTAAAAGAAGACGGTATACTTGTAAACCAGCACGAAACTCCATACTATGAAAGCTATGCAAAATCTATGCAAAGGGCTCATAAAAGAATAAATGAGTTTTTCCCTGTTTGCAGAGTTTACCAGGCCCATATTCCAACTTACCCTTCAGGCCACTGGCTTTTTGGGTTTGCTTCTAAAAAATATGACCCAGTAAAAGACTTAAATGCTAAAAACTGGAATAAACTAGGCCTTAAAACAAAATATTATAATACAGATTTACATACTGGGGCTTTTGCTCTGCCTAATTATGTAATAGACTTATTAAAGGCAAGCCATGAATAAGAATATACATACTTTTATAGGCTGTGATAATGATTATAATGAAAGTAAAATAGTAATTTTTGGTGCCCCATTTGACGGCACCACAAGTTACAGGCCAGGCACTCGTTTTGCCAGTGCAGCCATGCGAAATGAAAGCATAGGTATAGAAACTTACAGCCCATACCTTGATAAAGATATGGAAGACTATAATTTTTTTGACGGCGGCGATTTAGAATTTGTTTTCGGAAACCCTGCTAAAAATATTGAAATAATAAAAGAATATACTTTAAGTATATTAAAAGATAATAAAATACCTGCCATGATAGGCGGCGAACATTTAGTAACCCTTGGGGCTGTGCAGGCTATTGCTGAAAAATACAGCGATTTACACATTATTCATTTTGATGCCCATGCAGATTTAAGGCAGGATTATTTAGGGGAAAAACTATCCCATGCCACAGTTATACGCAGAGTGTGGGAAATAGTTGGGGATAATAAAATATATCAGTTTGGTATAAGAAGTGGCGAAAGAGAAGAGTGTTTATTTGCAAAAGACCACACTTATATGAATAAGTTTGATATGAAAACATTAGATGAAGTAGTGGAAAAACTTAAAAACAAACCTGTATATATTACAATTGATTTAGATGTGCTTGACAGCTCAGTTTTTCCAGGCACAGGCACACCTGAAGCTGGAGGCATTACTTTTAAAGAGTTAGTAAATGCCATAATGATGTTTCAAAAGTTGGAAAATATAGTAGCTTTTGATATAAATGAGCTTTCCCCAATGCTGGATGCCAGTGGTGCTTCCACAGCTTGTGCCTGCAAGGTATTAAGGGAAATGTTACTGGTAACTTCTAAATAATAAATTATATAACTTACATTTTATAGTTTTGCAGTTTATACTGCACTGCTTTATAAAATGTAAGTTTTTTTATAACTTATGCTTATATAGCACTTATTTTTAAAATATCATTAAAATTTATTTTTGTATTATCGTTTAATATAATCACATTGTTATATGTATCTATCTTTTTTACCCCCTGGCGTTTTGTTTCATATCTTCCGCCCTGCTTTTTTTCATCTTTTACAAAATATTTTATAAATACACTTTCAATATTATTTAAGTTATTAATAATATAGTTTAGCTTTTCATTAATAATATCTATTTGGCTTTCATCTAAAAATATAAAATCTTCCAACTGCCTTGCTTTTTCCATTACTTCATCATTATGGCCTGTAAGGGCAGAAAACGGTGCAAACTGGGCGGCTCTGTTTTGTATATTCATAGGTATATGCCTTTTAGATATATGGCGGGGCATCTCTATTATATCACCATAATATTTATAGCTTTCCATTATGCTTTATGGCCTCCTATTTGGTTGTTTCTATCTATTCCTGTTGCACCTTCAAAAAAATTCATACCCTTTAATATGGCGTTTTTCCCATAGCGTTTTTTTATATTGATTAATGCTTTTTGCATATTTTTTTCCCGCTCTTTATTATGTTTTTCTATTTCATTATTATTATCAGATAAAAAATCAAGAATAGATAGTTTATTTAAAACCACAGTGCCTTCTTTTAATATATGGTTAAAAGATATGCTTAATCTTCTCACCAAAAGGCTTTTATCTACAATATTTTGAAAAAGAATACTGCTGGATAATACTATATCTTTAGATGATGATGTGTATTCTTCTAAATTAATGGTTCCATGGGCACTAACAGGCTTTTCTCTGCCAAAAGCATCTACTTTTATTTTTCCAGTATAGCCTATATCTCCCCTTGTAATATTTTCTATATCATAGCCAACAGATATTACTATCTGATTTGTTACAAAGCCTTTATCCACCAGC
>CAMEOC010000191.1 GCA_945929285.1 uncultured Mucispirillum sp. | reverse complement strand
AATCATTGCTTCACACTGTAAGTTTTGTGATAGCTTTTACAATTATCACACTGCTTCATGTGGTTATGGGTGAGTTAATTCCAAAATCTATTGCTATTGCTAAAACAGAAGGTGCTGTGTTAAAAGTGGTAGCTCCGCTTCACTTTTTTTGGATATTGTTTTTCCCTTTAATTAGAACTTTTGATTTTATTTCGGCATTTTTCTTAAAAAGAATGGGTATTCACCCTGCTTCTGAATCTGAAACTGCACACTCAGAAGAAGAACTTAAATATATTGTTGGGGAAAGTGTTAAAGGTGGTGTATTAGATACTGTAGAAGAAGAAATCATTAAAAATGCAGTTGATTTTTCTGATACAGTTGCAAAAGAGATTATGACACCGCGAAAAGATATAGTTTGCTTAATTGCAGGTAAAACTTATGAAGAAAATCTTGAAATAGTAAAACAGTCAAACCATACAAGATATCCTTACTGTGAAGGCGGTAAAGACTCTATTGTGGGTATGATACATATTAGGGACTTACTGGAAAATGAACTTTCAGATACTGCTTCCCATGACTTATCTAAACTTGTTAGGGAAATGATTATTGTTCCTGAAACTGCTTCTATTTCTGATATACTTGCAAAAATGAATAGACGCCAGATACATGCTGCCCTTGTAGTAGATGAATATGGCGGCACAGCTGGTCTTTTAACTATGGAAGATATTATTGAAGAAATTATGGGTGATATATCTGATGAGCATGATTTAAAAACAGAAGAATGCAAAAAGATAGATGATTACACCTTTGATTTTGACGGTATGGCTTCACTGGAGGATTCTGGCGAACGCATTGGCATAAACTATGAAGATGAAGAACAAGTAACCGTAGGTGGTTATGTGTTTAACCTTTTAGGTCATCTGCCTTCTGTGGGTGATGTGGCAGAAGATGAACACGGTCAATATGAAGTCTTAGAAATAGACGGAAACCGTGTGAAAAAAGTACGTATTAAATTAAAAAAGACTGATAGTGAAAACAACGAAAGTTTTGAATAACAAACCAATGCCCCTTTTTTAGGGGCATTTTTTATTTCCCTTATAAATCTTATTGCTTAAATCATAGAAAACATATATATGTATTATTATGAGATTAATGAGCAAAATTATATTAATAATATTTATTGTTGTTGTTTTTATTTCTGTGCCTGCTGTTTTAATGCTTATACAAAACCAAAATAAAGTCGTGCAGGAACAAGCACATATTAGAGCTCAAGCCATATACCAAATGATAGTTGTAACAAGGCAGTGGGTTGCAGATAATAGAGATATGGTTATGCCTGTACCTGCTGTCGTTACTAAAGAGCTTTCACGCTATGCAAACCACATGGCAGATTTTAAATTTCATATTACAAGTGATAAGCTTGTAAACCCAGAAAATGCACCAACCAGTTTTGAAAAAATCGCCAGTAAAAAAATACAGGATAATAAATTATCTGAATATGCAGATGTATATATAGATGAAAACAATAATAAACATTACAGATATGCTGCTCCACTTTTCATTAACCAAGCCTGCCTTTCCTGCCATTATGAGCAGGATTATAGAATAGATGATTTTAGAGGCTTAATTTCTATTACTTTTCCATTAGATGAAATGGAAAAATCTATTGCCAGTAATACAAAAATTACTTCTTATTCTGTAATTATTGGTATTATTATGATTATTGCAAGCATTAGCTTTTCCATATATATAATGATTATACGCCATTTAACCACACTGCAAAAAGCAGCAGAATCTTTAAGGCTTGGCGATAGAATAGAAACAAATATTAAAACCAACGATGAAATAGAAACACTATCTCTTGCCTTTGACCAAATGAGTATGCAGATAGCAAATAATGAAGAAATATTAAAACACAACCTGCAGCAGACAGTATCAAAATATATTGATTTAGTAAAAGAGTTGGAACAAAAAAATGAAAAATTAGATAGTGTAAATAAATTAAAGTCTGATTTATTAGATTCTATTGCCCATGAAATAAGAACACCTTTAACTAAAATATTATCATATTCTGAACTACTGCAGGATGAAAGAATACCTGAAAATGCAGAAATGCGAGATAAGTTTACATCTGCACTAAAACATAATGTAAATGTATTAAAAAATATGTTTAACGATATTATCACATTAAGCAGGCTAGAACATGACCAGCATACATACCACCCTATTCCTGTGCAAATAGATTCACTAATAGATGATTTATTAAATGGGTTTGAAATAGATATTCAAAATCAAAATTTAATATTAAAGAAAGAAGTTATGCCTTGCACTGTATGTGTTGACGGGGAAACATGCACCATTGCCCTGTCAAATATTATCTCCAATGCCATAAAATATTCTAAAGAAAGTGGTATTATAGAAATAAATGGCTTTATAAACCAGGAAATAAATGCTTATACCATTACTTTTAAAGACTACGGTATAGGGGTTGCAAAAGAAGATATTTCTAAATTATTTGAAAGATTTCACAGGGGTGAAAATGCTAAAAAAGAATACCCTGGCACAGGCCTTGGGCTTTCTATTGTGGCTAGAATAGTAAAAGCCCATAAAGGCAATATAAAAATAGAATCTGAAATAGATAAATATACTGTTGTTACAATAAATATTCCTTTATAATAATAATTAATTATCCTTTTTCATAACCCCAAACATAAGGCCAAGCATAAATAATGATTGCATAGAAGAAAGTGATAAACCAAAATTATTTTCTGTTAATCCTTCTAGTGTATAAGATAAAAATACAGATAAACCTATAAAAGCATAAGGAGAAGAAAATAAGTTTTTCACTAAATCTATAAATATTTTACCATAAAATAGTATAAAGGTAATAATACCAAAAATTCCATAAGTTACAAGGTGCATTATAAAACTATTATGGGCATGGCTTGTGGGAAGATTAATATTTTTAGGCATTAGTGGTGTAATTAATTTTTCAAATGAACCCTCACCTATTCCAAATAATGGGTATTCTTTTAAAAGAATAATACTATTTTTCCATAAATATAAACGCCAGCCATGGCTTGTGGCAGGGTTTTTCATTCCTTCAAAAAAACTGTGAAACCTGGCAGACATGTAAGGGTCTAAAACCATATAGCCTATAAAAATTATAAATAATAATATGGCAAGTATTAGCCCTTTCCATTTTAATTTAATAATAAACATAATACCTGAAACTACTGCTACCACAAATAATGGCATCCTTGTGGCTGTTAAAAAAAGTGCGTAACATGATAATATAACTGTTACTAAATAAAATATTATAAAAAATTTATTTTTTTCTATTTTAGAAAGTATTGTGGCAATTAAAAATATTATACCACCCATTGTTGGTGTACCCTGCTTTGAACTATG
>CAMEOC010000190.1 GCA_945929285.1 uncultured Mucispirillum sp. | reverse complement strand
TGCTTCGTTAGAAAAAGATGATATAAAAGCAATAATAGCAGAAAATATTATATATAAATATTTTATAATATTATTCTTAAGATTATATGATTGTAATATAAGATATAGGCTAAAAAATAGTAATGCCATAGGCAATGAATAATTAAATATTCCTCCATACCATAAAATAGTATCATTTATAGAATTCATACTTAAAAGCCATATTGCAAGAAAGATAGAAGTAAGAGAGAAAATAACCTTTTTACCATATCTATGAAAAAAAAATGAAAAGAGTAGATAACATACAATTGCAAAAAATAAGAAAACAATAATTGGTAGTATTTGATAAATTATTATATTCTTATTAGAAATACTTGAAAAATAAGTATAAAGAGTGTTTGAAAATATTCTTCCACTTGAACCATGAAAATAACTATTTAATGCTAAAGCTAGTGGATTATCACCGTAATGAGCACCATATATAAAATCATCTGCAGAAGGTAAATTATATATGGAAAAACTAATAAGAAAAACACATATAATAGTTGAAATAAGAGAAACTATATATAGATATTTAAAATTATTCAGAAAATAACCTGTAATCGTTATTTCTTTCTTTCAATTCTAGCCCATGCATTATGATTATGTATTGATTCCATATTTTCACACTCTACCAAAAACCATGTTATCCTTTCGTCCTGCATTAATTTTTCTGCTAAAGTGCGAACAATATCTTCCACAAATGCAGGGTTTTCATAGGCATGCTCTGTTACATATTTTTCATCTTCCCTTTTTAAAAGAGAAAATATAGGGGAGCTGGCAGAGTTTTCTGCTATTTCTATTAAATCTTCTATCCATACCGTTTTATTAAAACGAACAGAAATTGAAGCAATACTTCGCTGGTTATGAGCACCATATTCAGATATTTTTTTAGAACATGGGCATAAAGACTGCACAGGTTAAAATAAAATCAAGCCCGTTATCTGAACATGTGCCTCCAAACTCACACTCATAATCCATTAAAGAAGCAATATTTGAAACAGGTGCTTTTTTCTCCATAAAATAAGGAAACTTAAGGGAAATAAATGATGCGTGAGAAGAAAGCCTTTCCCGCATATCCTGCAGTATAGAGCCCACATTATGAATATCCATATTATCTTTATGTTTATTTAATATTTCCACAAACCTAGACATATGAGTACCTTTATACTGGTGGGGCAGTTGAACACTCATAGTGATTTTTGCTGTGGTATGCTGTGCCCCTTTACTTCTATCTCGCAGAGATATTGGGTATATAATATCTTTTATACCTACATTATCTATATCAATATTTCTAGTATCTTTAGAACTTTGAACATCTTCTAACATAATAAGCTTATCTTCTAGTAATTTTTTGTCTACCAATTAATGATTGATATTGTTTCACACCATCTGGCATTTTTGCAAGATGAAGCTGCAGCCATAAAGTACCATAAGCCTGCATTTTTATTTTTTTCCTGTTTTTTAAAGCATCACTGGCATTTTGAAGCCTTTCATCACTTGGAAGTTTTTTCATAGCTTTTGCAAGCACAGCAATTGCATTATCTACTTCACCAGTTTCTGATAAGAAATAAGCATATAAACACTGGGTAAAGCTATCTTTCTTATTTGCTTTAGATGCTTTTTCCATAACAGCTTTCATATTAGCAAAATCTTTTTGCTTGTAATAGTAAGCTGCTAACATGCTCATTGCCATCCAGTTGCCTTTTAATGAGTTTTTTAAATAAGGCAGGGCTTCTTCAAACCTTTTATTAGCATATAAAATTATACCTATTTGAGAATCTATCTGCTGTTTTACTAAAAACTGCCATTTAGCATATTTATATCCACTTTTCATTTTCTCAATAGCTAAATCTGCCTTACCAGATTTAATATCTTTTTCAGTGGAGTTAAAAACTGCTGTTAATTTATTCATAAAGTAACGGCCCATGAAAAAGTTAAAAAGCAATATGCCTATAACAAAAGTTATACTTGCAAGTAAATAACTTGGATATATTAAATAACCTAAAAAGCCAGTAATAATACCAACTAATATACCTAGTAATAATGTTAACATTAAAACTCCCGTAATACTAAATTATTTAGTATGTTTTTCAATAAATTTATTTTTACATTCTTCAGAGCAGAAACAGTAAAGCTTATCATGAAGCCTTACTTTATATTTAGTGGTATCTTCCACAAAAGAGCCACATATACTATCCTGCTTCATTTCCACTGCATTTACAAACTCATCAGACTGTTTTTCAATGCTTTTTTTATCTTTAATCTTAAAAAAAACTACAATACCTGCAACTAAAGCCACAAGTAATAAAACTTTAGTAAACATTAATCTTCTTCTTTATTATTTCTAAAATGTCTTTTATTACCACTAAAACGGCGGTTATTTCCTTTTGTTTTTTCAGAAACAATGGAAACTTGTTTTAATGGGCCTTCCCCTGTGGAAATAGTAGTAATCCCAGGTATATTTTTAAGTGCAATATGTATTTCTTTGCGTATTATGCTAGACATTGGTGCAAGTTTAAAAGGTCTGCCGCTTCTTTTAACTTTTTCTGCCATAGCAAGTGCTTTAGAAACATTTTCTTCCACCCTTCTTTTTCTATAATAACCAACATCAACTATTAAGCTAACAGAAGTATCTTCTGGCAGGTTCATTATCTTATCAAACACATATTGTAAAGAATCTAATGTTTGGGCAGATTTACCAATTAAAAGTTCTGGTGTTTCTGTTTCAATATTTAAAATAACTCTATTTTCGTTATTTTCAGCTATTACATGAGCATCTGAAAAGCCTGCTTTTTCCAGTAATTCATTTAATATAAGCTTACCTTTCTTTTTAATATGCTCAACTTCATTATACATTATTTTGACTTTAGCAGTTTTTTTGCCTATACCAAAAAGCCCCTTTGAGCCCTGCTCTATTACTTCATAGTTTATAAAATCAGATGATATACCTTTTTCTTTTGTAAAAAGTGAAACTATTTCTTCTACACTATCGCCTTCAACTTCAAATATTCTCATAAAATTACCTCATATAATAAATCATACAATAAAAATTACTTACGCTTATTTATAATATACTGCTGTATAATGGAAAGTATATTGTTTGTAAGCCAGTAAAGCACAAGCCCAGACTGGAAGTTAATAAACAGAAATGTAAATATTATAGGCATTGCTAAAAATATTTTCTGCTGCACTGGGTCTGCTGTGCTTGGAGTCATTTTTTGCTGTATAAACATTGCTATACCCATAAGTATAGGTGTAATATAGTATGGGTCTTTTGTAGATAAGTCTACTATCCAGCCAAAGAATGGAGCACCTTTAAGCTCTAAAGATAAAAGTAATGCTTTATATAATGCAAAAAATTTTGGTATTTGTAAAAGTAATG
>CAMEOC010000189.1 GCA_945929285.1 uncultured Mucispirillum sp. | reverse complement strand
TTTGTAGCAGCATCTTCTATACCAGTGTGGCCTACCATATCAGGATTTGCAAAGTTCATAATAACCACATCTATATCCCCTTTTCTAAAAAGCTCCTCAAATTTTGATTCCACTTCGTAAACGCTCATTTGTGGCTTTAAATCATAAGTTGCCACATCTCTAGGGGAAGCAATTAATGCCCTTTCTTCATTATTAAAAGGTTCTTCCCTGCCGCCATTAAAGAAATATGTTACATGGGCATTTTAAGCCGTTATTGCTTATTACTTCGCCTAATATATTTACTAAATCTTCAGGTGGATAAGCTATTGGCAGGCCAAAAGATTTTTCATATTCTGTCATGGTGATAATATTAAGGTTTGGTTTTGCACCTCTATTAAAGCCGTCAAAATCATCTTGAATCATTATGCTTACAAGCTCGCGAACTCTATCTGCCCTAAAGTTCATCATAAATACACTATCGCCATCTTTTAAAGTGCCGTCTACCCCTGCTATTTTTACAGGTTTTACACCCTCATCTGTTGCTGTGCTTGCTTTCATAGCTTCAACTGGTGTTGCAGCCTCACTTTCCCCCTTACCGTTTCTAAGTAAGTTCCAGGCTTTTTCAACTCTATCCCAGCGTTTATCCCTATCCATTGCATAAAATCTGCCTGTAATATCTGATATTTTACCAGCATTATTTTCTTTTAAGAAATTATCTAAATCTGTAATATATCCTAAACCGCTGTTTGGTGGAGTATCTCTACCGTCTGTAAAAGCATGAATATATACTTCTTTTATGCCATATTCTTTTGCTATTTTGCATATACCTTTAAAATGGTCTATATGAGAGTGAACGCCGCCATCTGATATAAGCCCTAAAAGATGAAGCCTGCCACTGCCATTTTTTGTTTCTTCCATAAACTTTTTAATAACAGGGTTTTCTTTTGCTCCACCACCATTTATATCGTTTGTAATGCGAAGTAAATCTTGGAAAACTATTCTACCTGCACCAATATTTGTATGCCCCACTTCAGAATTACCCATTTGCCCAGCAGGAAGCCCTACTCGTTCTTCTGAAGCATCTATTAATGTCCATTTATTATCCTGCATAAGTGATTTAAAATTAACAGGGTCTGCAGCTAATACCGCATTGTGTTCTGTATCTTTTCTATAACCCCAGCCGTCAAGTATAAGAAGAATGACTTTTTGTTTATCCATTTATATTCTCCCTTTTATAATATTTTTTAAATTTTAGTTTAGATTACTAAAAATTACAAGATAATTTTAAAAAATCTATACTACTTTAATATAATCTCACCCTTTTATAAAATTTACTTATGAAGCCATATTTTATAAGATGATATTAATAATATAAGGCAAAGTATAGGAATAAGTATATTTTCACTTATTAAGCCTACCATTAAGCCCCCAATAAATACCCCAAGTATTGAGCCCAGTGCCATTATTAATATAAATGATTTATTGGAATATACTATTTTAAATGAGTTATCTTTTTTATACCTGATTAAGCCTGTAATCATTGTAGGAAGACTTATAGCAAGGCTTAAACTTCCTGCTAATTTTATATCTATACCAAAAAGAAGTATTAATGTGGGGATAATTAACTCACCACCTACCACACCTAAAATAGCTGCAAAAAGCCCTATAATAAACCCTGAAATTATACCAAAAATAAATATAATATAGCTTTCATAATGCAGAGTATTGCCGCTGTATGAATAAGTATGGCTTACAAAAAGACCTATTGCTATAAGTATAAGCATAATAGATATGATTTCATAAAGGGAAGTAGTTTTTATTTTTGTGGCAATATCTGCCCCAAGGTAAGCCCCTATTATGCTTCCTAGTAATATATTTATTATTATCATATAGTTTGATAATATATCATTAAATTAAATGGAAAAAAAGCCTAAAAAAGAAGGCAAAAAACACTACCACTAAACTCATTATTTTATTTAAAATAACTGCTTCTAGTGGTGGAAACTTGAAAAAGTTTATTAATATAGGCAGGCGAAATTCTGCACCACCAAGGCCAATAAGCCCCCCTAATGTGCCTATTATGCCCCCTGCAAAAAATGAATAGATTTTATTTTTTAATGATTTTATATTATTTACCATAAACTGCCTTGTAAATTTCTTAATTATTAATCTTCATAAGAGTTTGTTTTTTCTATTTGAGATTCCCCTTTTGTAAAAACATAAGTAAGCTTTGCTTTTTCTTCCTGCACTAAAGAAATGCTGTGGTTTTCATCTTCAATACCAAAGTTTGTGGAGATTTCTGCTTTTTTATTATTATCATATACTGGCTCAAAATATATCATACCTTTAATGCCTATTTGAGTTATTTGGTGTTTTGCATTTTTTTGATTTAATGCTTTATCTATATTTTGCTTAAACTGGCTTTTACTTTTTGGAAGTAATATTTTTTATTAATATCTTTGACTAAATCATTGATTATTTCTGTATAAGCATAGCTTAAAGGTGTGTCTTCTGGAAATGTGCATGTCCATATGGTAATAATTTCTTTATTTTCTTCTTTTTTAACTGGATTATCACAGGATATTTTTTTACCCTTTCCACATCAAATGCAAATACATTTACTGCTAATAATGTAAATATAACTACAAATATTTTTTAATACCTTTTCTCCATATATATTTTAGTTTTTTGATATTATCATATTTTTTATATATTATCAAAGGGCTTTAAATTTTATTTACCTTATAAAATTTGTCATCACTTTTTCTTCAAGTTGTGGCAGCATAACACCTGCATTTTTACCTGCTTCAATACATTTTAAAAGGTATGCCATATTGTTTGCCAGTGTACGCATGGTTTGCATACCTTCTAAATCCTGCTTTACTTCTTCAGGGTTTGAGCCATGCACCATATTCCAGTATTGAGAAGCAACAATATGCACATTATTCATGGCAAAATATTTATTTATTTGGTCATATGTAGCAGTTGCCCCGCCCCTTCTGCAGGAAACAACAGATGCTCCCTGCTTATTTGCAAAACCATTAAAAGCAGAAGCAGAACGAAATAATCTATCTAAAAATGATGTAACCATACCTGAAGCTGAAGCATAGTGAACTGGTGAGCCTACTACTATTGCATCTATACTTGAAAGCATAGATAATACAGTATTTACTTTATCATCAATACAGCATTTAAAATTTGTTTTACAGTATGCACAAGCTGTGCAGCCAGAAATGGCCTGTTTACCCAGGTAAAATATTTCTGTATTAATATTGTGCTTTTCAAGTGTATTTGCTACTTCTTTTAAAGCTGTGTATGTGCATCCATATTGGTTTGGACTTCCGTTTATAAGTAAAACTTTCATAATAGCCTCAATGAATAAAATAATAAAAAAAGGGCAAAGTAAAAACTCTGCCCTTATATATGTTGATA
>CAMEOC010000188.1 GCA_945929285.1 uncultured Mucispirillum sp. | reverse complement strand
ATACTATTGCATAGTATTTGTATATCATATATATTATCATAATATATTGGTGGACTTACTTAGTATGAGGTAAACATGTTCTTTTCAAAAAAAATCTATAATATTACAATAAAAGATAAAAATATAACACTGCAGGCCAAATCTGGCACAAACTTATATAAACTTTTACTTGATGAAAAATTAATAAACCCAACATTATGTAACGGGGCTGGCCAGTGCGGAAAATGCAGAGTTAAGTTTTTTGGAAATAATATACCAAAGCCAGTATATAAAGAAACTTTAAACCTTGCAAAAATAAATATTGATGCAGGCTTTCGCCTTGCCTGCCAGCAGACCATTAAAAAAGATATGGAAATAGATATTAGCGAAATTTCTTCATCTGCCAAATTTTTTATGCAGGATAAGTTAAAAAATAAAGAAAACAACTTAGATAATGAAGCTGAAGAAAATAATATAGAAAATTTTGAAAATAGCATTGAAAATGAAGAAAATACAGTAGATGATACTGTTTCCATAAATGATTTTACAGAAAATACAGGCACTAAAAGCACTTTTGATATAAGAAAAGAAGAAGGGCCAACAGACGGTATTTTGCTTATTCAACAGCGTTCTGGTATAAGGTATTACTGCTATTCTGCAGCTATTGATAATATTGTTTCAGAAGGGGTGCACCCTTATAATGAGCCCTTAAGAGATATTATTGATAATGATATGCTGCCAGATTTTTTATATTCTGAACTTAAAATACGAGATATTGAACGGGTTATGGTGCTTATAGAAGGCAACGACAGCTACGGTGCAGAAGTAAAAATGGATATGTTTAGGTATATGAGCTTTGAAATAGGCACTCAACAGTATGAAATGATTATGCCTCGTGGCAGTAAAAGTTATGATATTACCCATTTTTTTAGAATATTAAATGCAGATAAAGATAACCAGCTTATTTTTTCCCTTGATATGCTAAACAGGTGCCACTATGCCACACCAAAACTTTTTACTGATATGCAGTTTCCTTTTTTAAGGAATAATAACATGGTGGCAGTAAAACCAAGGGGGTTAAACCCTATTACTGCTTTTAATGATAACTTAGAACCTGTTTCAAGAGAAAATAAAGAAAAAGATATAGACGGCATAACCCTTACCGCCCTTTTACAGGCTGTAAAATTAATGATAAAACAAGGGGTTATAAATAATAAATTTCAGCTAAAATCACGAACAGAGCTTTCTAAAGCCAATGTGCCCCTTGGTTTATCTGTTAAAGTAACAGGTTCTGCTACCCCTGAAGGTTTTTATTTATATAGAGATAGGTTTTCTGAAATAATACTAACCCAGGAAGAATTAAATGAGTTATTTCAAATACGCTCCTATATCCGTTCCGTAATAGATTACACAAGGGACTGTATAGGGGTTGTAGACGGGCTTATATTTTATACCACCCAGGCCCATGATGAGCTTATTAATTTAATGTTTGAGCTTGATTTTATACCAAAAGAATTTGCAAATAAAGTAATATACCGCCCTGGTGAAGCTACTGTGCAGGCTATTAAACTATTTAAAGAAAAAGATGTACCTACATACCTAAACCAGCACTTTAATAACATAAGGCGTATTGATTTACTAGACGATGCAGATTTTCAAAAAGCTGCCCTTGCAAACTTTCTAGAAATATAAAATATTTTTAAATTTTAATAAATTTGGAGGAAATACATGAGTAACCCAGTATTAAATGAAGGTATGTTTCATAAAACTGATAGAGTTTCTTCATCAGAGTATATGACAACAAACGGAGCAATTATGAGAACCTTAACTTTAGGGCTTATTTTTTCCATAGTTGCTATGTTTACATATAACTACTTAAAAGAAACTGTATTATATAACAATGTGCCTTTTATACCTTTTATAGTTGTGTCTTCCATTGCAGCTTTTATAGTGGCTTTAATTATAAGCTTTAAGCCTGCAACAGCACCATTTTTATCAATAATTTATACTATTCTTCAAGGTGTGGCTGTTGCTGCCATATCTTTTATATTTAACAACCTATATAACGGCATTGTTTTAGAAGCTGTAGCCTGCACAATGATAGTATTTTTTACTATGCTTTTACTTTTTAGAGCAGGTATTATTAAAGCTACTGAAAAATTTAAGGCAGTTGTAATTACAGCAACCATGTCTATTGCTGTATTTTATTTAATAATGTTTGTAATATCATTTTTTGGTATTCGCCCAGAATGGTATTATGGCAGCACAAGCATCAGCATTGGAATAAGTGTGGCAATTGTAATTGTGGCAGCACTAAACCTTATACTAGATTTTGATTTTATTGCAAAAGGGGAACATTACAGCCTGCCTAAATATATGGAATGGTATGCAGCTTTTGGCTTAATTGTAACTATTATATGGCTTTATCTTGAAATATTAAGGCTTTTAGCAAAACTAAAAGATAGATAGTGATAAATATTGGGTAGAATAATATCTACCCATTTTTTATATACTTTTTTTACCTGCAGGCATCGCTGTAACCTAAACGGCAGGCTTTATTCATATAGCTTAATGATTTATTCATATCTTTTCCCACATCATATTTTCCGTTTTTTAAAAGATAACCTATGGTATAGCAGGCTGCAGCATAATTTAACTGGCATGATTTTTCAAAATAATTCATAGCTTTATCATTATCATGGGCAACACCTAAGCTGTATAAATATAAAGCCCCTGCATATAAACATGATTCTGCATTGCCACTTGCACATTCTTTTATTAATATTTTATTAGATTTTCTGTAATAAGATTCTGACTGGTCGCTGTCTTCTAATATAATTTGAGATTTGCCATACATTTTACCCATCATATAGCATGCTCTGCCGTTGCCTATATCACAGGCTTTTATATAATACCTGGCAGCTTGAAGCTGGTCCTGCTGTCTTGAAAGCCCCATATTATATATATTGCCTAAAATATAGCAGGCTTCGCCGTTTTTATCTTTACAGCCCTTTTCTGCTAATACAAAAGCATTAACATAATCTTTTTGAGCATACGCCTGCAGCCCATAATCTTCTGTTTTGCTGCACCCTGAAAATATTACAAGTAATAATATAAAAATAGCTAATCTTCTCACATGACACCTTTAATTATTGCAGGCAGCAGAAAAACCTAAACTGCACGATTTATGATAGTAGTTTATGGCAGAACCATTATTTTTTTTCACACCAAAGCCAAGAGAATACATATCCCCCAATACTTTACAGCCATAAGGGTGGTTAAATTCACAGGAATACCTTATATAATCAAAGCTTTTCTCTGCATTTATGCTGGAAATCCTAGAATAGTTTCTATACATATCTCCAAGGAAAAAGCATAAGTTTGCAGCACCGCTTTTACACATTTTATCTGCCCTGGAAAGTATTTGGGAAGCTTGTTTTATATTT
>CAMEOC010000187.1 GCA_945929285.1 uncultured Mucispirillum sp. | reverse complement strand
AACATCTTGATTACAGCCATCTATTAATATGTTTTCTAAAACTACATTATCAGAAAGATTTAATATTTCTGATATTAAATCATAAGTCATAGGTCTTGGCGGCACTATATTTTTTTCCCAAGATGCAACCGTTTCCCCTTCCCTGTCGCCTATGTATATTTGAAGATAACGCTCTCTCTCCACATTATCCTGCAAAAGCATAAGATATCTTGAAGCAACTGGTTCTTTAATAATGCGTTTAAAAAAAAGACGAACTAACATATTATACCTCTACACCATACATACAGTTTCTTTTTGCATTTTTTATTAAAACTTTGGCAGTATCGCCACACTGCAAATTTTTATCAGAAGAAAATGCTACTTTTCTATTATACATATTAAGTCCATAATATGGAAATTCTTTATCATCATTAATATCTGTAATTAATACATCTGTCTGCACCCCTTGTAAGGCTGGCAGTTTTTCATCATATAAACTGTCCTGCAAAGCAAAAAGAGTATTTAGTCTTTCAGATTTAATATTAGCAGGCACATTATCTTCCATATTATAAGCTTTTGTGCCTGGCCTTTTTGAATAATTAAAAGCAAATATCCTATCATAACCTATTTCTTTTACAGCTTTTAAGGTGTCATTAAAATCTTCATCTGTTTCATTTGGAAAACCTATTATAAAGTCAGAAGAAAATTCAATATCTGGCATAACTTCCCTTGCTTTATTAATTTTTTCCACATAATCAGCATATGTATATTTTCTATTCATTACTTTTAATATTTTATCAGAACCTGATTGTAATGGTAAATGCAGGTATCTGCATACTTTTTCATTTTCTGCCATAGCATATATCATTTTATCAGAAAAATCTTTTGGGTGAGATGTAACAAACCTAATACGCTCCAGCCCTTCTAGTTTATTTACCATAGAAAGTAAATCTGGAAAATCTACATTGGTTGATAAGTTTCTGCCGTATGAGTTTACATTTTGCCCTAAAAGGCATACTTCCTTAACACCTTTATCTATTAATGATTTTATTTCATTTAATATTTCTTCAGGTGTTCTAGAAACTTCCCTGCCCCTAACATAAGGCACAATACAGTAGCTGCAAAAGTTATTACAGCCTTTCATAATTGTAACATTTGCAGCAATTTTTTCTTTTCTTTGAAAAGATGAAATGGAAAAATCATTACTATCAACTTGAGTATCTGCAAATCTTTCACCATTCAAAGCTCTGTCTATAACATTATCTATATGGGAAACTGCATCTGTACCCATTACAAAATTTACAACTTTATTGTTTTTTAAAAACTTATCCCCTTCCTGTTGAGCTACACACCCTGAAACACCAACTATCATATCTGGGCGTTTTTCCTTTAAAATCTTTATCTGCCCAAGATAGCTTAATATTTTTGCCTGAGGTTTTTCCCTAACACTGCAAGTGTTAAGAACTATAAAATCAGAATCTTCCACATTATCAGATGGAATATAGCCTTTTGCTTCCAAGCTGGCAGCAATACGCTCCGTATCGTATTCATTCATTGCACAACCAAATGTGTATATAAAGTAATGTTTTGAAATCATAATCATCCTTTTATTTATTTTAATATGCACCTTTTTTCTGCAAAACTGCACCAGGTGTTTTAAATAATATTACAATATCAAGCCAGACAGACCAGTTTAATACATACCATGAATCTTTTGCAACTCTAGTTTCATAGTCAATATCATTTCTACCGCTAATCTGCCACAGCCCTGTTATACCAGGACGCACCATGTAATAATATGATGCTAACTCTTTATAATATTTATCTATTTCATCTTGTATTACAGGTCTAGGCCCTACAAAACTCATATCACCTTTTATAACATTAAATATTTGCGGTAGCTCATCTAATGATGTTTTACGCAAAAATTTTCCAATAGGTGTTATTCGTGGGTCATTTTTTAATTTATAGTATGTTTCCCACTCTTTTTTAGCTTCAATATTATTTTCAAGTATTTCTTTTAGCCTAATATCTGCATCTTTATACATAGAGCGAAATTTTAATACTTTAAAAGTATTGCCATATCTACCTACCCTTTTATGACCATAAAATACTGGACCTTTAGAAGTAAGTTTTATAAGTGCTGCTATTATAAAAATAATAATAAGTAAAACAGGCAGCAGCAATATAGATAATATAATATCATAAAATCTTTTTACAATACTATTTAATAAAGATTTAAAATTATTATTTACTTGTATATAGTTTAGGTTAGTTTTTAAAAGCTGGACAGCATCTGTATTGGAAAACCCAACCCCTTGAGAATTATATTTTATTAAAAGCTTATTAACATTAAGCTGTATTCTATTTAAAACACTATCTATCTGCCTGTTTGTTTCATCAATTATAATAAAAGCTGAAGCTATTCTATTATTTATAATAATATCTTCTAAATCTTTAAAATAACCAAGCATTTTATATTTACCAGTATATTCTTTATTATCAGTTAATACTATACCTTTTATAAAAAAGCATAGGCCGTGTTCTATATTAATATTATTGCATATTTTATCAATCTGGTTAGCAGGACCAACCACCACAAGGCTTTCTGCAAAAGACCTTCTATTTAATACAAATGTTTTCAATAAATATCTTATTATTATTAAGTATATAAATGTATAACTAAAAAGCAGAAGTAAAAAAAGCCGTGAAATATATTCGCTTAATTTACCTAAAGAAACTAAGCTAAATACAAATAAAAATGTAATAATTACAGCCATTAATATTCTTCTGCTTTCATGCCAAAAAGGTTTGTGTAAAGAATACAGCCCTCTTGAAGCTATTATTATAAAAAGTATGGCTGCTATCCAAAAATATTCAACTAATAAATACTCCAGTGAAAAATAAAATGGTATGGTTATAATAATTTCATCAAGATAATCTCTTGTATAATAAGCAGATAACACAGCAGAAAAATATGCTGCTAAATCCCCAAGAAATAATATAAACATAGTTAAAAATGATTTTATTTTTATTGTATAACTAGTTTTTCTCAATATTTACTCCAAGGGCTTCATTTATATAATTTATTACTGTTTCCGAAGATATACTTTCCATACAATCAGGAAAAGCCATACTGCATACTTCATCACCATATAAGCTTTGACAGCCAGTGCATCCAGAAGAAGAAACCACATATACATTCTTACCAATAGGGCCATATTTTTGCTTATCTGTTGGCCCTATTAAAGCAACAGCTTTTGTGCCATAATATATACCTGTGTGAAGTGAAGCATTATCTCCAGAAATAATTAATGCAGAATTTTTCAAAAGTTTTACTTTTTCTCCAAAATCAAGCCTTCCCACTAAAAAATCAATATCTACATTGCTTCCTGCAAACTCATTAAAGGTTTCAGATTCTTCAATATCTTTTTTTTCCCCAACTAAAGCAACTCTATACCCTAGTTTATTTA
>CAMEOC010000186.1 GCA_945929285.1 uncultured Mucispirillum sp. | reverse complement strand
CCAGCTGAATATCTAAAGCACCAGCAACAGCTGATTCTGGGTAACCACTATTTGGGCTTGCATGGTTCCATCTGTCTCTTCATAATATTTTGTATGCGTTTTTATAATTAAAGCCAGATAAAAATGCTGCTACCACATATAAAAAACCAGTTATGCGGGCAGGTATAATATTTAATACATCATCAAGCCTTGCAGCAACTTTGCCAAAGTATTTATATTTTTTATTTTTATAGCCTATCATAGAATCAAGGGTATTTACAGCCTTATAAAGCATACCCAGGCTTGCCCCGCCTATAATCATATAAAAAAGTGGTGCCACAACCCCATCGTTTGTGTTTTCAGAAACTGATTCCACCGTTGCTTTTACCACATCTTTTTCATTCATATTTGCAGTATCTCTGCCTACTATATGGCTTAGTTTTTCTTTTGCCTGCTCTATATTATTAGTATAAAGCTCTGCATATACTTTCATGGCAGCTTCTTTTAATGAGCCAAGGGCTAGTATTTGGTAGCATATAAAAATTTCTATAACAATACCAAGCACTATATTTATGCTGTAAAATATACTTAAAATAATATACGGCACAATAAAAGATATTATAACCACAAAAAGTGTTAATACTGTGCCTGCAATAGTTTCAGCTGCTGCTCCCCTTCTAAAAATTTTCCTTAAAAATATTTCGCCATATTTTATAAGCCTGCCAATATATACAACTGGGTGAGGTATATTTTTTGGGTCTTTAAATATTAAATCAAGTATAAAAGCAATTATCAGCATAAAACCTATTTTCATAATACTGCCTCAAACTATAATTTTTCTAATATTATAAGTTCTTTATTATTTTCATTATAATGGGCTTTAAAGCCTTTGCCGTTTTCTAAATGGTAATGGTATATATCATCACTTTCTCTGCAGAGCATAGAAAATACTGCCATAATAACTCCACCATGGCACACTATGGCAGAAGTATTATAATCATACTTATTCATATGGGTAATCACTTCAAAAAACCCTTTTAATACCCGCCTGCCAAACTCTATACCGCTTTCGCCCTTTGGTATTTTTTCCTTACCTTTTGTTTCTCTAAATTTTCTATATTCTTCTAAAGCCATAAGCTCATCATGGGTTTTGCCTTCAAATATCCCAAAGTGCATTTCTGCAAGATTATGAATAATCTCCAGTTTTTCTTCTGGAAATATAATATTAGCAGTTTCTATACACCTTTTCATAGGGCTTGAGTATATAACTTCTTTATCAATATGCTTACTTCTTTCATGCCATAAATCATATATTTCTTCACTTCCCTCTTTTGTAAGGGCTAAATCAGTAGAGCCTACAAACCTGCCTTCTATATTATACTTAGTCTTTCCGTGGCGAATAAAGTAAATTGTTTTCATAATTTATACTACTCCTTTAAAACTGACGGTATACCGTAATATATGCGTATTACCTGGTCTGCTTTTTCACTTATATAAGAAACTATCTGCCCTGTAATATCTCTGTAACTTCTTTCAAACTTATCAAGCGGGATAATACCCGAGCCTATCTCATCACATATTATAATTTCCTTATTGCCTATATTATCTACTAAACTTAAAGCATTTTCTTTATTTATAAAACCCTGCTCTAAACTTCTCTTAATATATAAATGCAGGTTATATATGCCTTTTTTAGAAAATGCCTCATCTAAGGGGCATGTTTTTCCATCCTGCATATCTTCTTTTAATATATTATATGTTTTTAAAGCATATGATAATTTATTATGATATGCTCCACCAATTATTAATATCATAGCCCACCTGAAAACATACTAAAATATAAAAGCAAACAGGCTTCATATATGCTTATGCTAAAGCCTGCCAAATCACCACTTAAGCCCCCAAAAACTTTTAAAAAATACTTATTTAATATAATAGAAATTATTACTAAAATCAATAAAATGATTACTGCAGGTATAAGCCCTGAAATAAAGTAAATAAGCACAGCAGAAAAAAGTGTAGCGGTATAAGCATATATTAATAGTGCTTTTTTATTTTCTGCACGGGAAAAGGTATATAAAAGCCCGCTTTCTGTTGCGCTTTTTGTATAGGCTATAATATAAAGCACAAATATTCTGCTTAATGTAAAAATAAATATAAGCTTATAAAGCATTACATTTTCATACATATTTTCAAAAGCTGCAAAAATAATCATAAAATATGTAATTGTATAAATAACAGCAAAAGCTCCAGAGTTACTGTCTTTTAACACCTGCTGCCTTTTTTCCTTATCTCCATGGCAAAAAATTGCATCTATGGTATCTGCATACCCATCTAAATGTATGCCCCCTGTATAAAAAACTATTAA
Source organism: uncultured Mucispirillum sp. (assembly GCA_945929285.1). Taxonomy (GTDB): domain Bacteria; phylum Chrysiogenota; class Deferribacteres; order Deferribacterales; family Mucispirillaceae; genus Mucispirillum. Next base: position 1,107 of record CAMEOC010000186.1, on the reverse strand, counting down.
GGCAGTAGAAAGTGCTGCATATAAAATGGAAGATATTTGAAAATAATGTGCTGTTATATAAATACCGTATTCTAAAAGCCCTAAAAATATACCTAAAAAGGGAAGCATATAAAATATATATTTCATATTTTTTTCATGCCATGAAATATTTGGCACAGGTATTACAGAATACATAGATATACATATTAAAAAACTTTTTAAAATATTCATAAACTTCCCTTATGTATTACAGCATTGCCGTAAACCATTTCTATAACATTATCTGACCTTTCAGCAATAAAACATGATGCATAATTTAATGTTTTTATATAGTTTTCTATTTCTTTTGTGTAATATAAGCCCTCATAGCTTATATCGTTTGTAACTATTACTAAATTTTTTGCTTTTTCCATTAAATATTTTATATCTTCATAAAAGCTTTCTTCACTTCCCCCATTAAATAAATGGTTCGCACATAAATTACCCAGGCACTCTAAAAGCACCACACTAAAGCCAGCAAGCTCCACCCCTTTAAAATCTTTCTGTAATTCTAGTGTTTTAAAGTTTTTACCCTTTCGCATGGCCCTATGTTTTTCTATACGGCTTTTAGATTCTTCACTTTTATTTTCCATAGTGGCAATATATAACTTTTCACCTGGAAACAAGCATGCAATATTTTCTGCCCATTTAGATTTATGGCTTTTTACTCCACCAGATATTAAATATATCATCTATTATCCCTTTTAAAATTTAAGGCTTTTTCCATAAACCTTTTTGCAATATTTATATTTCCTAAATAATATAAATGGGGATAGCCTGCATATAGATTATCTGATATCTTTGCCCCCTGCCATTTTTTATTTCCTGCTGGTTTTTCCATAAAGCAGTCATTACTTTCATTATCCATTTTAGAATAATGAAACTCGTGGGCTTTTATAACTTCCCCTTTTTTCAAAATCATACTGTTCTTTTGGCTTGTTACATTAATATATCCAAAATTTTGCAGTCTATTTGTCATATAAGCACTGCCTTCTATTAAAGCAGCACTTTCTATATTATCAATACTTTTACTTATATACATATAGCCGCCGCATTCTGCCATAAGGGGAATATTTTTTTCATATGCTT
>CAMEOC010000185.1 GCA_945929285.1 uncultured Mucispirillum sp. | reverse complement strand
TGCCACGCCGTGCTGGCCTGCCCCTGTTTCTGCAATAAGCCTTGTTTTCCCCATTTTTTTAGCAAGTAAAGCCTGCCCTAGCACATTATTTATTTTATGTGAGCCTGTATGGTTTAAATCTTCCCGTTTTAAGTATATTTTTGCTCCACCTAATTTTTCCGTCATATTTTTTGCAAAATATAAAGGTGAGGGCCTGTTTGCATAATTATTTAGTAAATCCTGCAGTTCTTTATTAAATTCTGCATCATTTTTTAATTTATTATATGCTTTTTCTAAATCCATTACTGCATTCATTAAAGTTTCTGGAATATACATACCACCATATTCCCCAAAATGACCGTGTTTCATATGTTTTCCCCTTTTACTTTATGTATTATCTCTTTCATTAAGTTAAAATCTTTTATGCCGTCTTTTTCTATACCGCTTGATATATCTATGCCGTAAGGTTTATAAGCCAGAGCTTTTTCAATATTATAAATATTTAAGCCCCCTGCTAGAAAAAATTTTTCATGAAAGCCTTTATTTTTTGCTTCATCTAATAATTTATAATTAAAAGCAACTCCAGAGCCTGCATTTGCACTATCTATTAATAAATAATCTGCTTCCATATGTTTAATGGATAGTATATCATCTGCACTTTTTATATTTATGGCTAATATTATCTGCTTATTTGTTTTTGCTTTTAATGTATTTATTACATCTTTATTATAAGTCCCGTGAAGCTGGATAATATCTATTATATTTTTACTGCATATTTCAATTATTTCATCTACACTGTTATTTAAAAACACCCCAACAGCTTTAATATTTTTATGAAGCTTATTTTTTAAATATTCACTTTTTTCCTGGGATATTTGTCTTTTACTTTTAGCATATACAAAGCCTATAAAATCTGGCTTTAATATATTTGCATACTCAATATCTTCCTCTCTAAAAAGCCCGCAAAATTTTACTAAAGTCATATTTCACCACGAAGTTTTTTTAAGGCAGTTATTTTATCCTTTTCCCGCATTAATGTTTCCCCTACTAATACGGCTTTTGCTCTACCTGCTTTTAATAATTTTATATCTTCATAAGTTTTTATACCGCTTTCTGAAACATATAACACATTTTCTGGAATATATTGTGATAGCCGTATACTTGTATTAATATCCACATTAAATGTTTTTAAATCTCTATTATTTACCCCTACTATATCAGCACCAGCGTATAATGCTTTTTCAAGCTCATATTCATTATGCACTTCCACTAAAGCAGAAATATTTAATTCTTTTGTAATAGATATATAGTCTTTTAACTGCTCCTTATCTAAAATACCTGCAATTAATAAAACAGCATCAGCATTTAATAATAAAGCCTGATATATCATGTATTCATCAATTATAAAATCTTTCCTTAATACTGGCAGTTTTACATTTTCTTTTATTTCTTTTAAATATTTATCGCTTCCCATAAAAAAATAAGGCTCTGTAAGGCAACTTATGGCATTTGCCCCTGCTTTTTCATAATCTTTTGCTATGCTTACATAATCAAAATCTTCCGCTATTATGCCTTTTGAAGGGGAAGCTTTTTTCACTTCGCATATATAAGACATATTTTCACTATTTAATGAATCATAAAAATAGTTTATGGTATGGTTTACATTATTTTCTGCCTGCTTTCTTACAGACTTAAAATCATCTGCCCTTTTATATTCTGCCACCCTTTCTTTAACAGTATCTACTATTTTTTCTAATATATTCATTTATTGCTCTCCCTAATAAAGTTTTCAAGCTGGCTGTATGCTCTGCCACTTTTTATACATTCTTCTGCCATTAAAACACCTTCTTTTATAGTTTTTACTTTTCCTGCAATATATAAAGCAGCACCAGAATTTAAGCATACTGCATCTTTTTTAGCCCCAGTATCTTTTTGTTTTAATATATTTCTTGTTATTTCTGCATTTTCTTTTGGGCTGCCACCTAATAACTCATGTTTTTCTGCCCTTTTATACCCAAAATCTTCCGGTTTTATGGTATAATTTTTTAAATCATCCCCCACTATTTCGCATACTTTTGTTTCATCGCATATAGATATTTCATCAAGCTTATCAACACCGTAAACCACCATGCCTTTTTTTACCCCCAGGTTTTGCATAACCTTTGCCAAAGGGTATAAAAGGCTTTCATCGTAAACCCCCATAAGTTCCATATTTGCCCCTGCAGGATTTGAAAGCGGACCAAGTATATTAAAAACTGTTCTAATACCAAGCTCTTTTCTAATAGGTGCAACATATTTCATAGCTATATGGTAGTTTTGGGCAAATAAAAAGCATATATTAATATCTTTTAATAACTGCTGGCTTTTTTCTGGGCTTATATTTATATTTACCCCTAAAGCTTCCAGCACATCAGCAGCGCCGCATTTAGAAGAAGCTGCACGGTTGCCGTGTTTTGCAACAGGCACACCACAGGCAGATATAACTATGGCTGAAGTGGTGGAGATATTAAATGAATTTGCACCATCGCCCCCTGTGCCTACAATTTCAAGCACATCCATATTATGTAAAAGCTTTATACAGTTTGCCCGCATACCTGAGGCGGAACCTGTTATTTCATCTATGGTTTCCCCTTTTAAAGAAAATGCTGTTAAATATGATGACATTTGCACAGGGCTTGCATTACCCTGCATTATTTCATTCATCACTTCTTCTGCTTCTTTATATGTTAAATCCTGCCTTTTGGCTAGTTTATGTATGGCTTCTTTTATCATTTTATACTCCTAAATATATTTTCCATTATATTTGCTCCATCTAAAGTCATTACTGATTCTGGGTGAAACTGCACTCCAAATACATTATATTTTTCATGCTCCACTGCCATTACTTCATTATCATAAGTTTTAGCTGTAATCATTAAAGGGCTTTTCACTGTTTCATATTTGGCTGCTAAAGAATGGTATCTTGCCACCTGTATATATTTATTAAACCCTTTAAATATTCTGCTTTTTTCGCTTATATTTATAATAGAGCTTTTGCCGTGCATTACTTTTTTTGCATAACTTACTTCTGCCCCAAAGGCTTTGCATATTGCCTGATGCCCTAAACACACACCAAAAATAGCAGTTTTTTCATACATTTTTCTAATAACATCAATACATACCCCAGCTTCTTCTGGTTTGCCAGGCCCTGGAGATAATATAATTAATGAAGGGTTTAATTTTTCTATCTGCTCAACTTTTAATTCATCGTTTCTTATAACTTTTATATTGCTTTCAAAACTTCCTATAAGCTGATAAAGGTTGTATGTAAAGCTGTCGTAATTATCTATTAAAAGTATCATTTTATACCTCCTAAAGATTCTTCTAATGATATAACAACAGCTTTTGCTTTATTAATACACTCCATATATTCATTTTCCGGTATGCTGTCATACACTATGCCTGCCCCTGTGCGTATTTCTATTTCATTATCTATTTT
>CAMEOC010000184.1 GCA_945929285.1 uncultured Mucispirillum sp. | reverse complement strand
TACAGGAGTTATAACTTTTTTTGGTAAATCATGGGCTTTTCATGTGTCAGAAGTTTTACATACAACGCTCGATGAAAATTTATCTATTATAAAATCTACAGTAAGTTATTTAAAAAAACAGGGCAGAGAAGTAATTTTTGATGCAGAACATTTTTTTGATGGATATATGGCAAATCCAGAATATGCCTTAAAAACTTTAGAAGCTGCTAAAAATGCCGGAGCAGACTGTGTGGTGCTTTGTGAAACAAACGGTGGCACGATGCCTGATAAAGTAGCTGAAATATGTGCTGTTGTAAAAAATAAATTGGGGGATTATCCTTTTGGAATACATACCCATAATGACTGTGAAATGGCTGTGGCAAATAGTATTATGGCAGTTAGAAACGGCGCAACCCATGTGCAGGGCACAATAAATGGTTATGGGGAAAGGTGTGGTAATGCAAACCTGTGCTCTATAATTCCTAATTTACAGCTTAAATATGGTTATAATTGTATTAGCAGCAGTAATTTAGCAAAATTAAAAAACTTATCATATTTCTTAGATGAAATAGGCAATTTAAAACATTTTACCCACAGACCTTATGTTGGTAATTCTGCATTTGCCCATAAAGGCGGGGTGCATGTTTCTGCCATACTTAAAAACTCTAAAACTTATGAACATATTGAGCCAGAGTTAGTGGGTAATTCAAGGCGTGTTTTATTATCAGATTTATCTGGTAAAAGCAACCTTATATATAAAGCAAAAGAATTTGGGCTTGATATTGAAAGTAAATCTGAAACAGTGCAAACTGTATTAAACCAGTTAAAAGACCTGGAAAATAGAGGCTTTCAGTATGAAGGTGCAGAAGCATCTTTTGAACTGCTTATAAGGAAAGCAATGGATGAAAAAACACCTGAATTTTTTGATATTATAAGTTACAGAGTAATTGATGAAAAAAATAAAGCCTTATCTGTTGCACCTATGGCAGAAGCTATTGTTAAAGTAGATGTTCGCGGTGAAATAGAGCATGTTGTCGCAACAGGTAACGGCCCAGTAAACGCACTTGATAATGCCATGAGAAAAGCTTTAGTTAGGTTTTACCCTTCCCTTAAAACTATGGATTTGATAGACTATAAAGTAAGAATATTATCTCATAACGGCACAATGGCAACCACAAGGGTTTTAATTCTTAGTAAAGATGAAACTTCTTCCTGGAGCACTGTTGGGGTTGCTGAAAACATAGTAGATGCCAGCTATCAAGCTTTACTTGATTCTATTATTTATAAGTTAATGAAAGATAGTAAATAATTATATATAAACTTGGAAAAGGGGAAACCCTTTTCCAAGTTTATACATTTTCTTTAGAAAGGCTTACAAATTTTTCCATAATACCATCAAGCTTATTAATATTAACAGTTCCCCAGGCTTCTTCAATTTTATTTGCACCTATACCGTGGGTATATTTAACTGTAGCTTCTGATATGGTAGGTAAAATAATAACATCAAGAAATATATCGCCAATATTAAACATTAAATCAATAGAGCCATCAACAGAGGGAGTGCCGCTAACAGTAAGAGCATATTTTTTATAATACCTTAATGCTAAAAGAGCAGCTATTTCCACATGTTCTTCATTAAAAGGCTCACCCTGGTCAAAAGACCAACCTTTTTTAAGTTTAGCTATTTCTCTTATCCTAAGTTCAAAATTTTCCTGCATAAAATTTTCCTAAAATATTTTATTTAATATGAAATAATCTTCTTGCTATTTCCATAAAAAACAAGTATAAATTAAAAACTATAATTTGTAAATATAATACTTATGGTGATTTATGATTTATGATTTACACACCCATTCTACCCACTCTGACGGTATGCTTATTCCTGCAGAAGTGGCAAGAAGTGCCCAAGTGAAAGGGTATTTAGGTGTAGCTCTTACAGACCATGTGGATAGTTCTAATATTGTAAATGTAATTAAAGCTAATTTAGAGTTTAAAGAGTGGTTTAATAAATCATCAGATAGTTTTAAAGTAATAGTTGGGGTGGAAATAACCCATGTAAACCCAAATGATATTTTAGGGCTTACAAATATAGCTAGAGAAAATGGGGCAGATATTGTGGTTGTCCATGGTGAAACAATTTCTGAACCAGTTTATGAAAATACTAATAAAGCAGCCATAGAAGCGAAGGTGGATATACTTGCTCACCCAGGTCTTATTACTTATGAAGATGCTGTGCTTGCTGCACAAAACAATGTATTTTTAGAGATTACTACACGAAAAAGTCATGCTTATACCAACGGCCATGTGGCAAATATGGCTAGAAAAGCAGGGGCAAAGTTAGTTATTGATAATGATGCCCATGGACCAAGTGATTTTGTAGGCTATGAAAAAGCATGTAAAATAATGCTGGGTGCGGGGCTTATGGATAGTGAAATAGAAAGTATTATAAATAATAATAAATATATTTTTGAAAAGGCTTTTGGAGGAAAAAATGGCTAAAAAAGATAGAATTAATATTGATAATACAGGGGTAGATAAACTAGAAAGTTTTCTGCAGCATAATATAAAAAAAATAGTTATACTTATTACTGCTCTTTTAGTAGTTTTTATTGCAGCTTATACATTATATACAGTTAATAAAGTATCTACCAATAAGAAAATAGATACCATAGGTATGGCAGAAATTTTAATGAATAATGCTGCTTCAGTTGACAGCTTTGTTGCTCTTTCAAATACAGTGCCTTCATTAAAAGACTATATTTACCTTCGCGGTGCTGGTATGTATTATATTTTTGATAATAATACTGCTGCTATTAATGAGCTTAAAAAAGTAGGTGGTAAGTATTTAGAGTTAAGCTCTGGTATGCTTTTTGATTTAGGCCAGGCTGTTACTCCTGCAAATTATTTACAAGGAAGCATGAGAGAGTTATGGCACTATAGAACTGTATTAGCTTCTGATAACAATAGTGTTGAAACAAACATCAATAATTTTAAATTATTATACCCAGAAAGCCCGCTTTTAAAAATGGTGGAAAACTGGAATATTAAGTAATAAATGAATATTTCCCAAAAAATAAGAAATATATTTATAGCAGGTATTTTAGCATTACTTCCTTTTGTAATAACAGTATATCTGCTTTATTTTTTTTATAACATAGTTATTGCCAATGCAACCCCCATTGTAAAGCAAATTGCAAAACAATATAACCTTGCATACAGCGAATATATTTTTCAAATAATAACCCTTATAATTGTTATTTTATTTGTATTTTTAATAGGTATTTTAACAAAAATATACTTTGGAAAGGTGCTTATTAAAATCTTAGATAAAATTGTTATTAAAATACCTATTGCCCGTTCTATATATAATGCAACCAAACAAATGGTAGATTCTTTTAAAAGCTCCACAGGTTCATCGTTTTCAAAGGTTGTGTTAGTGGAGTTTCCTAGAAGGGATAGGTGGATGGTGGCATTTTTAGTG
>CAMEOC010000183.1 GCA_945929285.1 uncultured Mucispirillum sp. | reverse complement strand
GCCACATCAAAATGTTCCTTTGCACCTTCATCTGTTAGTATAGTCAAATCATTTTTATTAGAATTTCCCGAAAAATTACATAAATATATGGATGCACCAAAGCTGGATTATCATTTTCACATGTCTGCCCCTTGCACTGCAGCATGCCCTGCACATATACAAATACCTGAGTTTATTGATGAGCTTAGGACGAAACGGTTTTTACCAGCCTTATCAATAATAAGGGAGCATATGCCACTTCCTGGCCTTTGTGGCAGAGTATGCCCTCACCCTTGCGAATCTGTATGCAGGCGGGGTGAAGTAGATGAGCCAATAAATATTATGAACTTAAAGCAGTCTGCATGGAATAATGAATTTTTTAGAAACCAAATGCCTATTTTGCCAGAGAAAAAAGCACCTACTGGTAAAACTTGTGCTGTAATTGGTGCAGGCCCTGCTGGACTTAGTGCTGCTTATTATTTAGCATTAATGGGGCATAAGGTGGAAGTATTTGATAAAATGCAGGAGCCAGGTGGAATGACAGCAGCAGGTATACCTGATTTTAGAGAGCCTAGGGAGCATCTTGCATATGAAGCAAACATTGTACGCGGTTTAGGTGTAAATATCCACTATGGTAAAACATTAGGTAAAGAATTAACTTTAGAATACTTAAAAAATACATATGATTCTACTCTTATAGCCATAGGAGCATGGCTTGCCCAGGACCCAAGAATAGAAGATATGGATAAAACTGATGGAATTTATAACGGTATAGAATATTTAGAAAAAGTTTCCCTTCATGAAAGGCCTATTGAAAACAGCCGTGTAATAGTTGTAGGCGGTGGCAATACTGCCATAGACTGTGCCAGAACTGCCATAAGGTTTCAAAATGATGTAACAGTGGTTTATAGAAGAACAAGGGAAGAAATGCCTGCAGAAGATTATGAAATAAATGATGCAGAAGAAGAAGGTGTTAAGTTTGTATTTTTAGCTGCCCCTGTGAAAGCTGTTAGCGAAGATGGTAAACTAAAAGGAATATTATGCCATAAAATGAGGCTTGGCAGCACAGATGCCACAGGCAGAAGAAGCCCGGAAGTTGTGCCAGGGGAAGATTTTATTATTGAGTGCGATTATATAATACCTGCCATTGGGCAAAAAACAGATATAAGTTTTAATGATGGTAATATAAAATTAGATGTTACAAAATGGAATACCATAGTGTGTGATAAATATTACTTTACCACTTCAGAAGAAAGTATATTTGCAGCAGGGGACTGTATAGATGGTATTAGCAATACAGTAGTAAGGGCTGTAGGTAACGGGAAAAGGGCAGCTCAGATGATGGATAGGTATATGATGAAAGGAAAACCATACCTAGAACCTTCAGAAGTTATGGAGCGTTACTTATACGAAAATAAAATATTTAGCTATGGTGAAGCACCTGAGCCACCAAGGCCTATTATAAAAAGGTATGAAACAGAGAAAATACCTATGGAAGAAAGGCTTACTACTTTTAATGAAGTGGAAATACCATTAGATGAACAAACAGCAGCATTAGAAGCAAGAAGATGTTTACGGTGTATGAGAGTGGGAATGTTTGCAACAGGGGATGAGTAATGGAAAGAAATATTACTATAAACGGAACAAAATATCCTTTTAAAGAAGGGGATACTATTTTAGCTGTGGCAGAAAGAAATAATATAAAGATACCTGTATTATGTTATTTAAAAGATATTGCAGAAACAGGCTCTTGCAGAATGTGCCTTGTGGAAGTAGAAGGTGTGCCGCAGCCTGTTGCTTCATGCTCTGCTTTTGCCACAGACGGTATGGTGGTATATACAGAAACAGAAGAAGTTAAAAAGCACAGGCTTAAAGCTTTAGAGTTTATACTTTTAAAGCACCCTTTAAAATGCGGAATATGTGAAAATGCTGAAGACTGTATTTTAAGGGAATTAGCTCGTGATATGGGTATTAGTGAAGTTAGTGATATACAGGAAGAAGAAAAAAGCCCGCTTCATAACTGGAATATGCTTTCTTATGATGTGGATGCCTGCGTTTTATGTATGAGGTGTGTAAATGTATGCAGAGATGTGGCAGGCTGTGATGCTATTGATGTGGTAGCAAGGGGAAGCAGTGCCCATGTGGAGCCTGTTAATAACCCATTAAACTGCGATTTTTGCGGTATATGTGTAGATTCATGCCCTGTGGGAGCTATTAAAGATAACCCATTTACAGAATCCCTTAAAGTGTGGGAGCTTTCATATATAAATACCACATGCAGTTTCTGCCCGGTAGGTTGTAATATAAACTATGGGGTTGCCCAAAACCAAATACATAGAACAAGACTTTCCTGCGGCCATTATATATGCTCAAAAGGCAGGTATGGTTTTAAATTTTTAGAAAGCAGTAAGCGAATAAAATCTCCACTTATTAAAAAAGACGGCGAATTTATAAAGGCAGACTGGCACAAGGCAATGGATGAAATATACCAGAATATAAATAAAGCAGGCTTTGAAAATACATTAATAGTGGCAGGTGGCTGGCTTTCCAACGAAGAAATATTTAGCTATAAAATGTTAGCTGAAAAAACAGGTATGATGTTTTTAACTGAAGCTGAAATATATTTTGGTAACTTTGCCCGTAAGTTTAAAGAAAAATTTGGCCACTTTGAAAGTGTGGGTAATTTAAAAGAAGTGGAATCATCAGATGTTATATTTGTAATAGGGGCAGATTTTGCCAGAGAAAATGTAGGCATAAAATGGAGTGTAATGAAAGCCATTAGGAAAAACGATGCAAAAGTTATAACCATTGGTTTACAGCGGTATGATTACGATGAAAAAACATTTTTAAGCCTTTTAGCAGACTATGCAGATTTTGCCGGTAAATTTGATAAAATAGAACATTCTGATAAAAGTGTATATATAGCTTTAAGAAAGCAGATTGAAAATAACAAGAAAATATCTATTATAGTAGGTAATGAATATTTCTGCGGTGAAAAACACCAGGAAGCAGTTTTAGCCTTTGCAGATTTTATAGGTAAAGAAAAATTATCTGCTTTTATTGCAGCCCATGATAAATTAAACTACACAGGCAGTTTATATGCAGGTGGCAACACCATGGAAGAAGTAATAAAAGCAAACCCTAAAGCTGTTTTTGCTTTAGCTGTAAACCCTTCTAAAGGTAAAGATGAGGCACTTTTAAAAATAATAGAGCAGGCAGATTTTTATGCTACACCAGATATGTTTTTAACAGGCAGTGTTAATAATGCAGATGTGGTTTTACCTGTAAAATCTGTCCTTGAAATAGACGGCACAACCATTAGTTTAGACGGCAGGCTTATGCATATAAATAAAGTGGTGCAGGGCCCTGTTAATGCAAAATCAAACTTAGAGATTGCAAGTATAATAGGTGATTACTGCAGGAAAAAAATAGAAACAGATGTGAAAAAGGTGAAGGAATTGTGTTAAATTCTTCTAAATTACCTA
>CAMEOC010000182.1 GCA_945929285.1 uncultured Mucispirillum sp. | reverse complement strand
GCGGCGAAGTAATAATGACATCTGCCTGTAAGCTGTAGCATGTTTAGATAAATCATCATAGATTAATAAAGCATGTTTGCCGTTATCTCTAAAATATTCACCCATAGTACAGCCTGCAAGAGGTGCAATAAATTGTAATGGTGCAGGGTCTGAAGCTGTTGCTGCAACCACAATTGTATATTCCATAGCACCATGTTCTTCTAATGTTTGAACAACTTGTGCAACAGTAGAGCGTTTTTGACCAATAGCCACATATACGCAAATCATATTCTGGCCTTTTTGGTTAATAATAGTATCAAGTGCAATAGCAGTTTTACCAGTTTGACGGTCGCCAATAATAAGCTCCCTTTGGCCTCTGCCTATAGGTATCATAGAGTCAATAGCTTTAATACCTGTTTGCACTGGCTCATGAACTGGTTTTCTTAAAACAATACCAGGAGCCACTTTCTCAATAACATCAGTTTTTTTAGCGTTAATAGGGCCTTTGCCATCAATTGGCTGACCAAGGGAGTTTACAACCCTGCCCACAAGCTCCTCACCAACAGGAACTGATGCAATTTTACCAGTGCGTTTTACAGTATCACCTTCTTTAATAGAAAGGTAGTCACCCATAATAACAACACCCACATTGTCCTCTTCCAAGTTCAATGTCATACCATAAATACCACCAGGAAATTCAACTAATTCCCCAGCCATAACATTGTCAAGCCCGTAAACTTTAGCGATACCATCACCTGCGCTGATTACGGTGCCAACTTCCTCCATAGCAACCTTTTTATCAAAACCTTTGATTTGGTCACGTATGATCTGGCTTATTTCTTCCGCTTTTATGTGCATAAAGCCATGCTCCTTGAAATATATATTCTTTTCCTTAATCCTTTATAAAAGGTAAGGTTTTATAAATTTTACATTAATGAAGTTTTTAATTTATCTAACTGACCCTTGATAGTAGCATCAAATAATTTACTGCCAAGCTTCACTTTCACGCCGCCAATAACAGACGGGTCAACCTTTTCTTGTAATATAACTTTTTTACCAGTTAAGTATTCAAGCCTTTTTACAAGCTCTTTTTTAACAGCATCATCTGCTTTACTTGCAAAAACAGCTTCCGCTTCCACTTTGTTTTCCGCTTCCATAATAAAGCTTTTAATAGCCTTATCAATATCAGCAATTAAAATAAGACGCTTTTTCTCAATTAATAAAGCTATAAATTTAAAAAGCTCATCACTGATTTTACCAGATTTTTTAAGGCTTTCAAATATAGCATACTTATCTTCTTGAGAGATTGTTGGGTTTTTCACCACATTGGCAAAATCATCACTTGTGTGGAATAAAGAAGCTAATGAAGAAAGCTCATCCCATATTTTAGCAGCACTGCTAGAATGATTTGCATTGATATGAGCGAAAAACGCACCTGCGTAGCGTCTTGCGATAGTATTAGTACTCACCTGTGCTACTCCCCAATACGCTTAACGTATTCATCTAATATTTTGGCAGCTTTATCGCCACTTATTTCTTTTATAAGTTTTTTCTCAGCTTCGCCTGCTGCAAGCTCCACAGCTTCCCTGTGAAGTTCTTGTATAGCTCTTTCTTTTTCTGCATTAATCATATTTTGGGCAAACTGTTTCATTTGCTCCACATTTTTCTTAGCATTAGCTATCATACCATCACGCTCTGCTTCTGCAGTTTTTCTAGCGTTTTCTTTCATGGCTTCAAGCTCTTGCTGGAGTTTTTGCATTTTTGCTTCATATTCTTTAACTTGTTTTGCTGCTTCTTCTTTTGCAAGCTCTGCTTCTGCTAAAGCCGCTTCAATATCCTTAGTTCTTTGAATAAGCATATCTTTTACTTTTTTAGCAGTTAAAAAGTATAAAAGTGCAACAAAAACCACAAACATGGCTACACGATAACCAAAAGTTTTCCAGTCCAGCTCGCCACCTGCTGCAAAAGCATATAATGGAAAAGTAAGAATTAAAAAGGATAATATTATTCTTTTCACCAGTGCACCCCTTAAGCTATATTACCAGAAACAGTTTTATATATCATCTCACTGATTTCACTCACTTCTTTTTTAAGTGTAGCACTAGCTTCCTCGCGAGATTTATTTAATTCACTGCGGGCAGATTCTGTAGTTTTTGCAATTTCTGCTTTAGCTGCTGAAATAATTGCATCCACTTCTTTAGAAGCTTCATCCTGCATTTTGATTTGATATGCAGACGTTTCAGCCCTAACAGCCTGCAATTGTTCTTCATAAGCTTTTTTAGAATCTTCCACAGATTGCAGCTGGTTATCTGCTGTGGATTTAAGGCTGTTTATTTTTTCATTTCTAGCATCAATAGTTTTACCAATAGGGTTAAGAAATAAAAACTTAGCCATAATAATAACTACGATAAGAAAGAAAAGTTGAATAAACAGAGTTTCGTCTAAACCGATAGAAATCATCAGCCATGCTCCTTTATAGATTTACAGGTTGCCCTGTATATACACCATAAGAACTAGATGTATTTTTGCTATTTTATATACTCTATCAGTATTATTATAAAGTGTCAAGAATAAAACACTATATTAAAGATTTAAAAACATAAAAATCATGTGTTATTTATATATTTTTTTAAATGCTTTTTAATATATTGATTTTTATATAAAAAAAAGAAGCTGGATAATAGTAAATATTACCCAGCTTTCTTTAAAAATTTATTTTAATATTTTAATTACCTTAAAATATCAATACCTGGAAGTGTGCCAAATTCTACATATTCAAGCGATGCACCGCCACCTGTTGATATGTGAGATATTTTATCTGCCACACCTGCTTTTTTAACAGCAGAAACAGAATCGCCACCGCCAACAATAACAGTCACACCTAAATCTGCAAGTTTTTTAGCAATAGAGAATGTGCCTTCTGCATAAGCTGGCTGTTCAAAAACACCCATAGGGCCATTCCATAAAACAGTTTTGCAAGGTTCTAGTGCAGCAGCATATTCCTGCCTGGATTTAGGACCAATATCAAGACCCATAAAGCCTTCAGGTATAGCCTGCTCATCGCATACTTTAGGCTCGCCACCAAATTTATCAGATATTATATGGTCCACAGGAAGTAATATTTTAATACCTGCTTTTTCAGCATCAGCAAGCACATCACGCACTGTATCCATTTGCTCATCTTCCACTAAAGATGTTCCAGTTGATATGCCTTTATATTTTAAGAAAGTGTAAGCCATAGCACCGCCAATTAAAATAACATCTGCTATTTTTAAAAGGCTTTTAATAACACCTATTTTATCACTAACTTTTGCTCCGCCTATAATAGCTGCCAGTGGTTTTTCTGGGTTTTTAATAAGTTTATCAAAATACTGAGCTTCTTTTTCCACTAAAAAGCCCGCTGCTTTATCATTAATAAGTTCAGCAACACCGTAAACTGAAGCATGTTTTCTGTGGCATGTGCCAAAAGCATCATTTACATAAACTTCA
>CAMEOC010000181.1 GCA_945929285.1 uncultured Mucispirillum sp. | reverse complement strand
CAACCACTTTTTTATTTATTTAATTTTTCGCAATCGTTTTTAGATTTTACCTATTCTTTTTCATAAATAATTTTAAAACTACCAATAAATAAGCATATATAAGGCTTATTTGATATTTTTATAATTTATGAAATATCTTTATCTTTTTTATCATCTTTTAAGCTTTCAAGCTTTATGCCTGCTTTTTGCATATAATAAAAGGCGTTTTTTATGCCTGCAATAAAGCCAAAAACTATAAAAATAAATAAAAGCCATGGGGAAGTATTAAGCCAGTTATCTAAAAAATAGCCCATTGCTCCCCCTATTACCACACCAGAAACTAAAGCCATACCAACAGTGGAAGCATTTAATATTTCCTGATATGTTTTTTTTCGCTCAAGCCTTTCTTTTTCTTCATCCATACTATAACTCTTTTAATGATTCATAATGGGCTTTTATGGTTTTTTTAATATCTTCATCTGTATGCACACTAGAAACAAACATAGCTTCAAACTGAGCAGGTGCTAAAGATATACCACGATTTAACATGCTGTGGAAAAATTTTGCATATTTTTTAGTATCACTTTTAACAGCTTCTGCATAGCTTTCCACTTTACCTTCTGTAAAAAATGTGCAGGCAAGAGATTCTATTGTATTAAAAGCATAGTTTAAGCCTAATGATTTAGCATTTTGCCTAAAGCCTTCCCATAATATATCTGATTTTGCTTTTAATTTTTCATAAAAACCCTTTTCAGATAATTTTTCCAATGTTTTAAGACCTGCTGTCATAGCTAGCGGGTTACCTGATAATGTGCCTGCTTGATATACAGGGCCTGCAGGAGAAATCATATCCATAATATCACTTCTGCCACCATATGCACCCACAGGCATACCACCACCAATAATTTTACCCATGGTAGTAATATCTGGGTTTATGCCAAAATATTTTTGTGCTCCCCCTGCTGATAACCTAAAGCCTGTTATAACTTCATCAAATATTAATAAAGCACCGTTTTCATCGCAAAGTTTTCTTAAACCTTCTAAAAAACCAGGTTTTGGCAATACTACACCCATATTAGCAGCCACAGGCTCAACTATTAAACATGCGATTTCGTTTTTATTTTGCTTAAATATTTCTGCCACATTTTCTAAATCATTATATTGAGCTATAATTGTATTTTTTGCAGCATCTTGAGGCACTCCAGGAGAAGATGTTTCCCCAAATGTTAATAAACCGCTGCCAGCTTTAACAAGCATAAAATCTGAATGGCCATGGTAACAGCCTTCAAATTTAATGATTTTATCTCTTTTTGTATAACCTCTTGCAAGGCGTAAAGCACTCATAACAGCTTCTGTGCCTGAAGAAACCATTCTTACTTTTTCAATAGAAGGCATAAGCTCAACTATTTTTTCTGCCCGCTGTGTTTCTAAAACAGTAGGTGCTCCAAAGCTTGTGCCATTATTTACTGCTTTTATAACAGCATCATTAACATCTTTATCACAGTGGCCTAATATCATAGGACCCCATGAACAAACATAGTCTATATATTCATTATTATCAGTATCCCAAATATGGCTGCCACTACCTTTTTCCACAAAAAAAGGCTCGCCACCAACAGAGCCAAATGCTCTAACAGGGCTGTTTACTCCACCAGGGATATATTTTTTAGCTTCATCAAAATTGCTCATATATTTTCTCCAAAATAATTTTTTGAATTAAAATATTAAATACTATTATAATAAATTTTTCAAGAAAGGATTTATAAAATTTTGTATTTTTTTTAATTTTTAAAACTGATAATGCTATTGAATCTTTAAACAGCGTAATTAGAAAAGCTGTTAATAATAAAAAAATATTTCCTGATGACCAGGCTGCTTTTAAAGCTGTCTTTTTAGCTATAAAACAGGCTTCTAAAAAATGGACTGTACCTATCAGAAACTGAAGCGAGCTTTAAATAGATTTGAGATGGAATACGGAAATTAAACAGTTTACACAAAATTTGATACAGGCTCCTATTTTAAAAAAATCAACCTGTACCACTTATTTTCCTTTTTGTATTATATATTTATAATCTTATCTGCTATTTTTTTATCATTTTCTCTATTGGCTGTATATATAATAGTTTTGCCCTGTTTTTTTGCCTGTGTTATCTTTTCTGCCACCTTTTCTTTTGATATATCATCTAAAGATACAAAAGGCTCATCTAAAAAAATAATTTTTTTTGTTTCAAGGTAACCATATATAAAAAGCAGACGCTTTTGACCATCGCTTAAATAAAAGGGGCTCATGTCTTTTAAAGCATTAATTTCTTGTAGTAAATTATTAGCCATTACTTCATTATTATCACAAATTAACATAGCCTCATCAAAAGCCGTTTCTTTAAATATTAAATGCTCTGGAAACTGCAGGCAAACACCATATTCTTTTTTATCAATATAAAAATTTACACTTCCCTGCTTTTTTTCCATTATGCCTAATATGGTTTTTAAAAGCACGCTTTTTCCACTGCCATTAAGCCCAAAAATACATATTATTTCACCACTTAAAACTTTTAAATCTAAAGGCTTATTATTACTAATTGTAACTAATTTATCTATTTCTAATAATACATTACCCAACTACTTATCACCTTTTATTTTTCAAGTATATTTGCAGCAAATTCTAAAACTTTACTGCTTGCTGTTTCTGCCCTTTCATATATTACTTCATCAAAAAGTTTATCATTAATATACACTGATTTTTCTAAATTACATAATAGCCTTGAAGCTTTTACACCATGTTTTTTATCCCCTAATATTTGAGCTATTGGCACAACAGAGCCTTCTGTTCCTATAACTGCAACACCATCTTCTTCAGATAAACCTGCAAATATCCCATACATTATAGCATATTTTGGTGCCTGCTCTCCAAAAAATATAATAGATGGTTTAAAGTGAGTGCCGCCACATTTTTGGCAAACCTGCCCTTTAAATTCACCTGTAATGTAAACTCCACTATAGCAATTTGTGCAGTGAATATAGTTTATTCTGCCATGCACATGGATAACATCTGTGCATCCTGCTTCTTCTAGTAAATTATCTATATTTTGGGTAATAACTATAACTTTTTCACTGCTATATTTTTGCTGCAGAGAAGCTATGGCTTTATGCATACTATTAGGCTTTGCTTTTGCATATTCCACCCGCCTTAAAGAATAAAATTCGTGGACTAGATTATAGTTTTTCTCCCAGGTATTAATATTGCAAACCTGGTTTACATCATATTTATCCCACAATCCATTGCCACCACGAAAAACACCTAAGCCACTATCTGCACTTAAGCCAGCACCGCTGAAAAATACCATTTTACCCATAAATCACCTTTATATATAATAAATGTTATTTTATAATATTTATAAGAAATATTGCAAGTATAATAAATTACACTAATAAAAAAGGGGCTTTAATGAGGCGAACCCAAATTTTTGGACAGATTTAAAATTATACGGTTTGAGTTCTGT
>CAMEOC010000180.1 GCA_945929285.1 uncultured Mucispirillum sp. | reverse complement strand
CTGCCTTTGTTTTCTTTTTACATTCCTACGGGGGCTAGCTATCTTCTAGCTCTGTAAGAGTTCTTCCATTAAGTATTGATTTTTTAAGCTCGTCTGTAAGCTTGCCTTTTTCATCAATATTTTTAATGATTTCTTCTCGTCTTTTGTTTAAATTTTCAAGGTATTCATATCTTTCAAGCACATTTCTAATCTGTATTTCATCCATAGCACCAGTCTGCTCTTTTCTATACCGTGCAATAAAAGGCACAGTATTGCCATCAAGATATAAGTTTAATAAGTTTTCAATATTCTTTTTTGGAAAAGTAAACTCTTTAACTAAAGAATCAAGCTCTATCATAAACCATCCTTACATATTTTACTTGCTAGAATACTACTCTATTTTTATATTATAATCAAGAATAATACAATGATATACTAAATTTTTTAAAAGATAAACATTATTCATATAATATTTGACATAGGCTTTCAATTTGATTAGAATAGGAAAAAATAAATATAAGGTTAGCTTTATGGTAAATATAATTTTAGTTTCAGTGGCTTTATTAGTTTTAATAGTTGCAGGTATTCTCCTTGCAAAGGGCCATAAAAAAGAGACGCATATTAAAAAAGAAGTTATTTTAAAAGAAAATAACTTTCCCACCAAGTATGATGAAATTACCCACCATTATAACAGCGGTAATTTAAGCGAAGAAGAATATAAAAACCAAATAAAAAACTATATTAACTAACCTTATTTTATAAAGTAAACACTTAAAGCCTGCACAAGCCCTATAAAAAAGCCAATAAAAAACCCTAATATATTTATCCATTTAAAATGTTCTTTCATAAATGAAAAAAGTATATTTTCCACTTCAGGAAGTGGCAGGGCATTTATTTTATCTTTTACTATTTTTTCAATATTTATAGCATTTAATGCATATTTTAAGTTCCCTTTTATTAGTTTTATAGCCAAATCTGTAATTATTGATGATATTTTTTTTGAATTTTCAGCTATATAGCCAGATATTTTATTAATAAGGTTATTTTTCAGTGTTTTATAGTTTACACTGCCTAAAATATTTATTACATCTATTTTTATAAAATCTTGAATATTAACCTGCATTATTTTTAAAACTTCATTAATGGTAAGGTTATTATATTTATATAACTTATCCATTATTAAAGATATGATTTTATCGTTTATATTATATTTTTCATAAATCATATTTTTTACAGCACAAGCTATACTAAACTTATCTTGAAAACCTAAAAATAATGCTACTTCTTGAGTATTTTTTTTCAGAAAACTATCTATTTCTTTAATAATTGCATTATATATATTATTATAAATTTCTTGGTTTTTAGAAAGGTCATAAGCAATATGTGGCAGTTCATCAGAAACCATATTTG
Source organism: uncultured Mucispirillum sp. (assembly GCA_945929285.1). Classification (GTDB taxonomy): domain Bacteria; phylum Chrysiogenota; class Deferribacteres; order Deferribacterales; family Mucispirillaceae; genus Mucispirillum. Next base: position 2,097 of record CAMEOC010000180.1, on the reverse strand, counting down.
TAATTTTTTCATCTGTAATAAAAAGTGATACAAAGCCTGCCTTTAAAGCATCCATACCAGAAGAAGATGAAAACATTTCATTTTTAAAGTTTATAATTTTTTGGGCTAATATGTTTTGTATATTTTTATTGCCACCTAAATCTTTTATTTTAACCATTATATATTTAGTTAAAATATCTGCAAGTTCATATTTCTTTTCAAGCAGTTTAGCAGGTAATATTTCCTGTAGTTTTTTATTTTCTTCATAAAATTTTGATATAACACTATCTATTTCAGCATAAACTGCATTATCCACATTAAATGTTTGTATTATATTTATTAAAGGCTTTTGAAGTTTTTCAATATTAATCTGCTTTTGGCATAATTGCTCTATAAAAAAGTATGCAGTATTATTTATAAGGCTGTTTATGCTTTCTTTATTAGCAATAATTTTATCTTCAATATTGTAAAGCCTTATTAAAGCATATATATCTTTTTGAGTTAAAAGAGATAGTTTATTTTCTATAATATTATGAATAGATGATTTAATATCATTATTTTCTAAAGCATATAAAAAATCATCATGGGCTAAAAGCTTTTGGCCAACTATTTCAGATATTTTGTTGGCAAGTTTTGGGCGTGTTTTAGGAACAATACCCTGCCAGCCTAAAGTGTACCATTCAGGTTTATAAGGTCTGAAAAGCATTTTTATAGCTATTTTATTTGTTACATAACCTACAACACCTGCCACCAGTGGGGTAGTAATAAGGTTAATCATTGGCTGCTCTAACAACTGCACCCTCTCTTAACCCAAAATCAGAAACTGTTATATATTCCAGTGAGGTTTTATTTAATATTTCAAGGATAATTAAAATACCAGGTATAATTAAATCTTCCCTGCCTTTATCCATACCTTTTATATTTATTCTTTCATTGTATGGTGTATTATACACTTTATTTAGTATTTCCTTAACTGTGTTAATATGCAGTTTATAGCCGTTAACTTTAGTATAATCATACTCTGTCATCTGCATATCAATGGCTGCAAGGGTAGTGGCAGTGCCTGCTGTTGCAATAAATGTTTCAATATATGAAGGAACAGTCACATTTTTAAAAAAATCATGAATATACTGGCTGCATTTTTCCATATTATCATTAATTTCTTTAAAATTAAACATATCAGCCATTTTTACAACACCAATTTTATAGCTTTCAGCATGTATTTCATTATCACTAGTTTTATATATAATTTCAGAAGAACCGCCACCCACATCTAATATTAAAGGCTGCAGGGAAATATCTAACCCAGAGTATACCCCTAAATATTCAAGCATGCCTTCTTCATTACCAGATATTATAGATATATCAATACCTACATTTTTAGCTGCATTAATAAAATCTATACCGTTTTTAGCTTCTCTAACTGCACTGGTGGCAACTGTTTTAATATTTTTAATATTATATTTATCAATTGCTTTTTTAAAACCTGCAAGCACATTTATAGAGTTTTTAAAAGGTTCTTTTGCAAGCATCATAGTTTTATCAATATTTGTAGCAAGCCTGGTGGTTGCTTTTTCTTGATATATTATTTCTTTAATTTTATTGTTTTCAACTTCAGCAATTAAAAGCCTAATGGAATTACTTCCAATATCTATTCCTGCTGCTATTTTATTTTCTTTTTTGGTGCTCATCTACGTATTTTTTATGTTCCTCATAAGTTTCTGAAAATAAATGCTCGCCATCTCTGCTTGCCACAAAGAATATATATTTTGTGTTTGCTGGGTTTGTAACAGCCTCTAAAGCTATTAATGAAGGGTTACAAATTGGGGTAGGTGGTAAGCCTTTGTGTTTATATGTATTATAAATATTTGTTTCATCTCTTAAATCGCTTCTGCCTATTTTTATTTCAAAATCTCCCCTTAAAAAGTTACCGTAAAGTATAGTAGGGTCTGCCTGTAATATCATATCAATATTTAACCTGTTGTAGTAAACAGAGGCAACAATTGGAGCTTCTTTACTGTTATAAGTTTCTTTTTGCACAATGGAAGCTAAAATAAGTGCTTCATACTCTGTCAAACCTTTTGCTTTTACTTTTTCTTTAAAATCAGCAGGCAGGTA
>CAMEOC010000179.1 GCA_945929285.1 uncultured Mucispirillum sp. | reverse complement strand
TATATATTTACTACTTGGGGATATATTTACACTTTTTAATGTCTAGATACTTCGCTTCGCTCAGTATGACGGTGGGTTGGAGAAACTCAGTAGACGGTGAGTGTGAGAAAGATTTTTTAAAAATATTTCTGTAGTATACCTGTAAATATATTAGTAAATATTTAACCTAAAAAATGTCATGCTGAACCTTTAGGTGAAGCATCTGGAAATTTGATGTTTAGTATATATTTACTACTTGGGGATATATTTACACTTTTTAATGTCTAGATACTTCGCATTCGCTCAGTATGTTGGCAAGCGTGGGAAACTCAGTATGAAATTGTAGGAAAGGCAAAATATTGACGGCATTGCTTTTTATAGCATTATATCATAACCTTGTTTTAATTTTAAATATCTACTTTTTTAATAGACTTTTTTATTATTCAAACTAATTTTATAATATTGTATTTTTACAACCATGTATAAACACCATAACTTATTTATAATATTATATAAAATATTAATTTTTCACTTTTAAACCTTTTTTTTATTTCTAATTTATAAGTTATAAAAATTATTGACAAATATAATTTTATATATTTTAATAGCTATGTGCAAATCAACTTATGTTCTTTAGTAAAATTTAACATCTTATAAGTAATTAAGAGATGATATAAATTTAATTCATTTTAAAGGAGTGCGTTTATGCCTAGAAAAGATTTAGAAACTTCGCCTTTAAGCTATCGTAAGCATCCTGGTATGATTGCATGGCTGCTCCACAGGGTTACAGGTTTATTACTTGTGCTTTACTTTATCTTTCACATGCTAGGTTCTGCTAGTGTTTGTTCTTTCACCAGTGAAATTGCTAGAAATATTTATGTGGAAGCTGTGGTTATTATCATGTTTGCATGGCATGCTATGAATGGCTTAAGAATTATTTTCATGGAATTTTTTAGAGCAGCAGAAAGAGGTTGCTTTAAAAAAGGTCTTGCTATTTTTACAATATTAGCAGTGTTACTTGCAGCAGTGGGCTTATATTATGTATCTACATACATTTCCAACCAAGCACCATCTACTGAAGCTCAGGCAGGAGAATAGTTATGAAAAAATCATATAAATACACAGGCACAGGCAATAATGGAACAATAGCATGGGCATTACAGCGTATATCTGCTATCGTTCTTTTCTTTGTATTAGGTTACCATTTATATGGTAAGGTTTCAAATAAAGCAGGGCTTGCAGAATCTGATGGTTCTAACAGCATATTAGTTGGCACATTGTTAGTATTCTTACTTTTCCATGGCTTTAACGGCTTAAAAATGGTTACAGATGACTATGTTTCTAAAAAAGGTACTCGTTTTGTGCTTTATTTCATCTACTGGACATTGGCTCTATTACTTTTCTGGATGGGCAGAGGCTTATTCTAAAAACAGGCTATAATGAGGTTAAATTATGATAAATACTACAAAAATAGAATATCACGAATATGATGTACTTGTTGTAGGTGCAGGTGGTGCTGGCCTTAATGCTGCACAAGTTGCATCTCAATATGTTAAAACAGCAGTTATCTCTGAAGTATACCCTACTAGAAGCCACACTATTAGTGCTCAAGGTGGTATATCTGCATCTTTAGGTAACTTTGAAGAAGATAACTGGCACTGGCACATGTATGATACTGTAAAAGGTTCTGACTACCTTTGCGACCAAGATGCAGCAGAATACCTTTGCCGTAAAGCACCTGAAATGATTATTGAGCTTGAACACATAGGCCTTCCTTTCAACAGAACTCCAGAAGGCAAAATAGCTCAGCGTCCTTTTGGCGGCCACACTGCAGAATATGGCAAACGCCCTGTAAAAAGAGCATGCTATGTAGCAGATAGAACTGGGCACGCTATGCTTCAAACATTATTTGAAAAAGCAGTTGCTCAAGGCACTCAGTTTTACAATGAATTTTTAGCAATAGAATTAATCAGAAATGAAGACAGGGTTTGCGGCGTATTATGCCTTGACCTGCAAAATGGCGAAGTGCATTTATTCCACTCTAAAGCTGTTATTATGGCAACAGGTGGTAACAGCCGTATATTTGCTACCACATCAAATGCACACATTAACACTGGCGACGGTTTAGCTTTAGCTTTAAGAGCTGGCTTTTCCTGGTGCGACCCTGAATTTTTCCAATTTCACCCAACAGGTATATACGGCCACGGTAACTTAATTACAGAAGGTGTTCGTGGTGAAGGCGGTATATTATTAAACGGTGAAGGCGAACGCTTTATGGAAAGATATGCCCCAACTATTAAAGACTTAGCACCTCGCGATATTGTTTCCCGCTCTATGGTAAAAGAAGTGCTTGCTGGTAAAGGTGTGGGCGATAAAAAAGACCATGTGCTTTTAAAAATTGACCACATAGGCAAAGAAGCTATTATGGAAAAACTCCCAGGTATTCATGAGCTTGCATTAGTATTTGCAGGGGTTGACTGCACTAAAGAACCTATCCCTGTTATGCCTACTGCTCACTACCAAATGGGTGGTATTCCTACAAACTATCTTGGTGAAGTTATTAAAGGCTATGGCTCAGATGCTGAAAGTGTATACCCTGGCTTTTATGCTGCTGGGGAATGCTCTGCAAACTCTGTGCATGGTGCAAACCGTTTAGGTACAAACTCACTTTTAGATTTAGTTGTGTATGGTAGAACAGTTGGTGAAAGAGCTGCACAGTTTGCAAAAGAAAACCAAGCTGCAGATTTACCAGAAAATGCAGGCCAGGAAGGTCTTAAATTATTAGAAAAATTTGCAAATGCAAACGGTAAAAACACTTACGGCCCAGTATACTCTCGCTTAACTACACTTATGGAACAAAAAGCAGGGGTTTACAGAACAGAAGAACTTATGACTGAAGCAGTAAAAGAATTAGATGAAATTGCTGCTACATTAGATGATTTTAAAGTTGTAGATAAATCAAGCGTATATAACCTTGATTTAGTGGAAGCATTAGAGCTTAACAATATGGTATTAGTTGCAAGATGTGCAGCAAAATCTGCTTTAATGCGTAAAGAATCTCGTGGTGGTCATGCTAGGGAAGATTACCCAGAAAGAGATGATGTAAACTATATGAAACATACAAATGTAACTATTGCAGATGGTGGCAAAACTATCAATGTAGATTACAGACCTGTAAGAACACAACCTCTTACTGTTGAACCATTCCCACCTAAACCAAGGGTTTACTAAGAATAAGGAAGGACATTATGAGCAAATTTGTAAATGTTAAAATATTAAGATACGACCCAGATAAAGATAATGCACCACACTACCAGTCATATAAAGTGGAACTACGCAGGCCGGGTATGCTTTTATTAACTGTATTAAACCAAATAAAATGGGAAATGGACCCTACCCTTTCATTCCGCCGCTCTTGCCGTGAAGGTGTTTGCGGTTCAGACGGTATGAATGTAAATGGCGTAAATATGCTCTCTTGTATGACAAAAGTGGAAGATTTAGGCTCAAATATTATTATTAGGCCGCTTCC
>CAMEOC010000178.1 GCA_945929285.1 uncultured Mucispirillum sp. | reverse complement strand
GAGTGCCAGTAGCACAAGCTGTAACCATACTAACATTAGGACCTTTTAAGCCGTATTTTATAGAAACAAGACCGTTAGCAATATTTATAATAACTCCTGGAATAAAAAATGGAGATACTTTTTTATAGCCACCGTTTAAATATGCTTCTTGAGTATCTTCAATAACTTTAAAGCCGCCAATACCTGCACCTATGCAGCAACCTGCTCTTTCATGCTCAAATTCGCCGTTAGTAAGACCTGCCTGCTCCATAGCTTCTTTAGCAGCTGCTAAAGCATAGAAGCAAAACATATCATATTTTTTTACATCTTTTTTATCTACATATTCTTCTGGATTAAAATTTTTACCAGCAACTTAATTTTCCCATGTTTCTTTTACGGAATTACCAAGAGGTGAAATACACCCCATACCTGTTATAACTACTCTGTGTTTCACGATTCCTCCACCATAAAAACGAAATAATTATCTTTATAAAATAATATAAAACTTATATATAACAATTACTTAATAGTTATATATAAATATTATGAAAAAAGGGCGTAATTAAACGCCCTTAAATTATTTTGCGTTTGCTTTAATAAAATCAATAGCATCTTGAACAGTTTTGATTTTAGTAGATTCTTCATCAGGAATCTCTACACCAAATTCGCTTTCAAGTTCCATGATAAGTTGAACTGTATCAAGAGAATCTGCACCTAAATCATCAATGAAAGATGCTTCGTTTGTAACTGATGCTGCATCATCAACTTTTAATTGTTCAACAATAATTTCTTTAACTCTAGATTCGATATCTGCCATTTTATTTCCTCCTCACAGAAATAATATTTCATCCCTTACGGGTTTTATTACATATATAAGCCACCGTTTAGGTGTAAAGTCTGCCCTGTCATATAATCAGACATTGGGCTTGCAAGGTAAATAACTGCTTGAGCTATATCTTCTGCTTTACCTAATGATTTTAATGGTATTTTTTCCATGTAAGCAGCTTTCACATCATCAGTTAATGCTGCTGTCATATCTGTTTCAATAAAGCCAGGGGCAACAGCATTTACTCTAATACCGCGACTTGCAAGCTCTAAAGCTGCAGATTTTGTCATACCTATAATACCTGCTTTAGTAGCAGAGTAGTTAAACTGCCCAGCGTTACCAGAAAAACCAACTACACTGGAAATATTAATAATTTTACCATAGCGGGCTTTCATCATACCTTTTAATGCACGCCTTGTGCATAAAAAAGCACCTTTTAAGTTTACATCCATAACACTATCCCACTCAGGTGTTTTCATGCGCATTAAAAGGTTGTCTTTTGTAATGCCTGCATTGTTAACTAAAATATCTACACTGCCAAGTTTTTCTTCAATGGAAGAAAACATATTTTCAACTTCTTCTTCCTCATTAACTCTTGCTTTAAATATTTCAGCGGTGCCACCATTTTTTCTTATAATATCGCACACTTCTAAAGCAGCATCATCACTACTGGAATAATTTATAGCAACTTTTGCCCCTTGAGAAGCAAGAGATAAAGCAATAGCTTTACCTATACCGCGAGATGCACCAGTTACCAGTGCAACTTTATCTTTTAACATATTTTCCATATTATAATTTTCCTAAATCATCAACTGATGAAATGTTTATAGTTTCCACATTTCTATCAATTTTTTTAATAAGTCCTGTTAATACACTGCCTGCACCAACTTCAATAAACTTAGTAACACCTTGAGATATCATATATTCTACTGACTGAGTCCATTTAACAGTGCCTGCCACCTGGGAAATTAAAGCGTTTTTCACATCTTCCCCGTTTAGTTCTTCTGCTGCATCAATATTATTTACAACTTTAGTATGTAAAGTATTGATAGTAGTGTTTTTTAAATACTCTGCCATTGCATCTTTTGCAGGTTTCATTAAAGAACAATGAAAAGGTGCAGATACAGGAAGTGGCACAACTCTTTTTGCACCAGCAGTTTTTAATTCTTCCCCTGCTTTTTCCACAGCTTCTTTATTACCTGCTATAACCACCTGCCCTGAGCAGTTAAAGTTTGCAGGCTCAACAATAAAACCTTCTTTAGAGATTTCAGCACATACTTTGCTAACAGCAACTTCATCAAGGCCTAAAACAGCACTCATAGCACCAACACCCACAGGCACAGCACTTTGCATAAATTTACCCCTGTTATGCACTGCTTTCACAGTTTCTTCAAAGGATAAACCACCGCTTGCATATACTGCACTATACTCACCAAGAGAATGGCCTGCAAAAAAAGCAGGTTGAACCTTATCTTTTACTAAAGACCACACAGCTGCACTCATAGTAACAAGAGCAGGTTGAGTATTTTGGGTAAGTTTTAGCTCATCTTCTGGACCATTAAACATAATCTCAGAAAGGCTGTAACCTAGTGCCTTATCAGCATTTGTGAAAAATTCACGACAAGTCTCATACTTATCATAAAAATCTTTTCCCATGCCCACAAATTGCGAACCCTGTCCGGGAAATACAACGGCTATTGACATAAGCTTCTCCATTAATTATGGCTTACAAGATAAGATATAATAAAAATAAGACTAGAAAGACTAGAATGTGGCATTATCTGCCGAATAAAGACGATATAACTTTTCTTAAAATGTAAGCTTTTATTTTATTTCTCTTTTTCTTATTTAATTTAAAAACATCACTATTTATTTATAACTAAATAATACATTTCTATATAGCTTGTAACCTATATTTTTATATATTACAAGCATTATTTAAAAATATACTGCTAATATATATAAAAAATTATATAATATCAATATTTCTTTATAAAAACATATATGTAATTATATGCCGTATATATTTGATAATGAATTACTTACATCATCAACAATAGCATCATTCATTTTACTTTCAGCAGCACGAATGGCAACTTTTATGCCGTTTGCAACAGCAATATCGTTTGATGAGCCGTGGCCTATTACACATACACCTTTTACACCAAGCAGTGGTGCACCGCCGTATTGAGCACCGTCTGTTTTATCTTTTACTTTTTGAAATGCTTTTTTAGATAAAAGAGCACCAATTTTTGAAACAGTAGAAGATAAAAGCTCCTCTTTTAATACAGATACCATATATTTTGCCACAGACTGGCTAACTTTTAATGCAATATTACCAGCAAAGCCGTCGCAAACTACCACATCTGCTTCACCTTTAAAAAGGGCTTTGCCTTCCACATTACCTGTAAAGTTAATAACATTTGTTTCTTTTAATATTGTATATACTGTTTTAGTAAGCATATCCCCTTTGCCTTCTTCTTCGCCGTTGCTTAAAAGCCCCACAGTTGGGTTATTAATATGAAGCACTTTTTTAGCATAAGCAGAGCCCATTATGGCAAAAGTAACAATATGTTCTGGGCGGCAGTCCACATTTGCACCCACATCAAGCATGAAAAAATGGCCACGCTTTGTGGAGCAAGGCAGTATTGTGCCAATAGCCGGCCTTGTAACCCCTTCTAAAAGCAGATCGGAAGAGCGTCGCGTAGGGAAAGAGTGTAGA
>CAMEOC010000177.1 GCA_945929285.1 uncultured Mucispirillum sp. | reverse complement strand
GGTTATAATGCAATGAGTTATACTGATAGAGGTTGCCTTCCAAGAGTTTGGGTGGCTGATAATGTAGACCCTTCTAAAATACAGTCTATTTTAAAAATATGTGCCCCTGAAGATACTTTAGCAGTTGTTATTTCCAAATCTGGCAATACTGTGGAAACAGCTGAAAACTATTCTTTAATCTATAGCTGGTTTAAAAATAAAGTTCAGGATATGAAAAAACATATTGTGGTTGTTACAGACCCAAATAAAGGCCCATTAAGAGAATATGCAGATAAAAACGGACTTAAAAGCTTTCCAATACATTCTTCCATAGGCGGTAGATTTTCAGTAATGAGCCCAGTAGGTTTAGTGCCTGCTGCATTTTTAGGTATAGATATTGATAAAATGTTAAAAGGTGCTGCAAGCATTACAGAAGAAGGTATGAAACAAGTTATGACTTTATCTGCCATATATCTTTATTATATGGATAAAGGTAAAAGTATAAATGTATTAATGCCTTATAGCTCTAGGCTTGATAAATTTGCAGAGTGGTTTTGCCAGTTATGGGGTGAAAGCCTTGGTAAAAAATATACTATGGACGGAAAAGAAATCACTTTTGGCACAACTCCTGTAAGAACAGTAGGTGCAATAGACCAGCACTCTCAAATTCAGCTTTTTAGGGAAGGCCCGCTAGATAAAGTGGTTACTTTCATAAGCCTTGAAACCCATGATAATGATGTTAGCGTTAAAGGTGATTTTTATGAAGCATTTAATTATTTAAACGGCCTTCATTTAGGTAAACTTTTAAATTCAGAGCTTAAAGCTACTGAAGCTGCATTATTAACATCAAAAGTGCCGTCATTAAAAATAGGCTTAAATACTTTAGATGAATACAGCCTTGGGCAGTTATTTATGCTTTTCCAATATATTGTGCCTATTATTGGTCTTTCTGTAAACATAAACCCATTTGACCAGCCAGGTGTGGAAGAAGCAAAAGAATATGCTTATGGTATGATGAATAGAAGTGGTTTTGAAAATAAAAAAGCTCAGTTTGAGTCTATTTACCAAAAAGATGATGACTTTATTATTTGAGGAACTACTACTTAAAGAACTTATAAAATATAAAAATAAAAAAATCCTTGTCGCTTTTTCTGGCGGCAAGGATTCTCTTGCGTTGCTTGACTTTGTTAATAAGAATAAGGATAACTTAAATTTAAAACTTGGTGCATGCCATTTTAACCATGGTTTGAGAGAAACAGCATTAAGAGATGAAGTTTTTTGTAAAGAATATTGTTTTAAGAATAATATTGAATTTTATGGGGTAAATATAGCAGAGGAGCTTAAAAATGATAAATCAGGCGGGGTGGAATCTGCTGCTAGAAAATACAGATATAAGTATTTATTTAAGATATTAAACAGCAATAGTTATGATTTTATTTTTACAGCCCATACATATTCAGATAATATAGAAAGCTTTTTTGTGGACTTATATACAGGAGCTTCCATATACACCATATCTGGTATACTTGAAGAAAATAATAAAATTATCCGCCCTATGCTTAATATTAGCACAGATTTGGTTAATGAATATTTAGAAAAACATAATATTACCCCAGTTTATGACGAAACAAATGGCGATATTAAATATGTGCGCAATAAAGTTCGCCATAAATTGATTCCTTGCCTTTATTAGTTTGTTAATTATTTTGAAAAATCTGTAATAAGGCTTCAAAAAGAATCTCTTAAATTAAATGAATATTTTTACTTAAAAACAAAACATGTAATAATAAGTATTGATAATATGGCATTGTTAAGTAAAGATAAGTTTGAAAGATTAGAAGATATGGAAAAGGAATTTTTACTGGGGAAGGTTTTTTCCATATTTTTTAGGGTAACTAAGAACATAATTTATGAAACTTTGTTTTTTTTTAGTGGTAACCACTCAAAAAGACTTGATTTGCCAAATGGTTATATGGTAGAACAATCTTTTAATAATATTAGAGTATTTCACAGCAGTATGGTGGAAGATTATTGTATTAAAAAAGATGAAAGCGAAAATATTATAAAAACAGATGATTTTATTGTAGAATTTAGTAAAGATTTTGCAAATAAAAGCCTTGTTTTAAGAAATAGAATAAAAGGTGATAAGCTAAATAATAAAAAAGTAAAAGATTTATTTATTAATAAACATATAGAGCTTTTTCATAGGGATAGGGCTGTTATTATTGAAGATTGTAGTAATGGCAAAATTATTTGGGTGGAATATATTACAAATAATGATAATATAAAAATAAAAAGAATGGTATAAGCAAATGGAAAAAGTGGAAGAATTAATTTCTGAAAAAGAAATACTTGCTAAAGTGGAAGAAATAGGTAAGCAAATCTCTGATGATTTTAAAGAAGGAGATATTACCATAGTTTCTGTTTTAAAGGGCAGTTTTATTTTTACGGCAGATTTAGTGCGAAATATTAACCTGCCTGTTGAAATAGCTTTTATAGCAGCTTCTAGTTATGGTGCTTCCACAGTTTCCAGTGGTGAGCTTAAAATTAGGTATGATATTGATATTCCAGTGAAAGATAAAGATATTATTCTTGTGGAAGATATTGTAGATACTGGACTTACTATTAGCAGATTAAAAGAATACTTATTTGAACTTGGTGCAAAAAGTGTGAAAATATGCACTATTTTTGATAAGGTGGAAAGGCGTGAAAAACAAGTGGATATTGACTACTGCGGTTTTGTTATTCCAAACGAATTTGTAGTAGGATATGGGCTTGATTATAATAATAAGTATAGAAATTTAAAAAATTTATGCAAAATTACCATGTAATATTGGAGGATAAATGAATAGTGGTATGTATAAAAATCTTGCACTTTGGCTTGTAATAGCTTTAATGATGGTGCTTGTATTTAACCTTTTTAATACGAACACTCAAATTAACCAGAAAGTAACATATTCTGAATTTTTAGACAGTGTTGCTGAGTCTAAAGTAAAAAAGGTAACTATTAAAGAAAATAAAATAACAGGTGAATATGCTGATAATAACACTCGTTTTGAAACATATGCACCAGCTGATGTAAATTTAATTAAAGAATTAAGAGATTTTAATGTAGATATTACAGCAACTCCACCGGATACAACTCCATGGTATATGCAGTTGCTTATTTCCTGGCTGCCTATTATTCTGCTTATTGCTATATGGATATTTTTTATGCGTCAAATGCAGGGTGGCAGTGGCTCTAAAGCTTTTTCTTTTGGTAAAAGTAGAGCAAAACTTTTAAACCAGGATAATTTAAAAGTTACATTTAAAGATGTGGCAGGTATTGAAGAAGCAAAAGAAGAACTTACAGAAATAGTAGACTTTTTAAAAGACCCAGGTAAGTTTCAAAAACTTGGTGGTAGAATACCAAAAGGTGTGCTTTTAGTAGGGCCTCCAGGAACTGGTAAAACATTGCTTGCAAAAGCAGTGGCAGGTGAAGCTGGTGTTCCATTTTACAGTATAAGCGGTTCTGATTTTGTGGAAATGTTTGTAGGTGTTGGTGCTGCAAG
>CAMEOC010000176.1 GCA_945929285.1 uncultured Mucispirillum sp. | reverse complement strand
TCTGTTAGAGATGAGGAAGTTATCAAAGCAGCAGATGAACATAATATTGCTATGATATTTACAGGCATACGCCACTTTAAACATTAATATTTGAGGGTACCTGATTTATGAAAATTTTAGTAATAGGCTCTGGTGGCAGGGAACATGCTATTGTTTGGAAACTTTCTCAAGATGAAAGAGTTGAAAAAATATATGCTGCACCTGGTAATGGTGGCACAAGCTGTGAAGAAAAATGTGAAAACATTAATATTAAAGCCACTGATTTTGATGGTTTAATTAATTTTGTAAAAGAAAATAATATTGATTTAACAGTTGTTGGACCTGAAGACCCATTATCCTGCGGTATTGTTGATATGTTTGAAAAAGAAGGCCTTTTGATTTTTGGCCCAAATAAAGCAGCTGCTCAAATGGAGGCTTCTAAAGCTTTTGCAAAAGATGTTATGAAAAATGCCAATATTCCTACTGCAGATTATGAAAAATTTGAGGAATATGATGAAGCCCTTGCATATCTTCATAAAAAAGGTACTCCAATAGTAATAAAAGCTGACGGCCTTGCAGCAGGTAAAGGTGTTACGGTTGCTTTTACTATGGAAGAAGCTGAAAATGCTCTAAAAGAAATATTTTTAGATAAAGTTTTTGGCAGTCAAAATAATACAGTTGTTATAGAAGATTTTATGGAAGGCGAAGAAGCTACATACCTTGCTATTACTGATGGTGTAAATATAATACCACTTTCTGTGAGTCAGGACCATAAAAGAGTATATGATGATGATAAAGGACCAAATACTGGTGGAATGGGTGCTTATACCCCTGCCCCAGTTTGTGATGCTAATAAAATAGAAAGGGTTACAAAAGAAATTGCAAAACCTATGATAGATGAGCTTAAAAAGCGTGGTATTACATATAAAGGTGTAATATATGCCGGGCTTATGATTAATGGGGAAAGCATAAAAGTTGTAGAATTTAATGCCAGGTTTGGTGACCCTGAATGCCAGGTGGTATTATCTCGCATTGAAAGTGGTTTTTTAGATGCGGTGCTTGGCTCTGCAAAAGGCGATTTAAGTAATGTTAAGGTTATAAACCATAATAAAAGTGCTGCTTGTGTAATATTAATATCTGGGGGTTACCCAAAAGATTATAAATCTGGCTATGAAATTACAGGTATTAATGAGGCAGATAAAATAGAAAACATAAAAGTTTTCCATGCTGGCACAAACGCTGATAACAATAAAATATTAACAAGTGGTGGCAGAGTTTTATGTGTTACTGCTTTAGGTGATACATTAGCTGCCTCCATTGAAAAAGCATACCAAGGGGTAAATAAAATATCCTTTCAAGATATGGCTTTTAGAAAAGATATTGGTAAAAAAGGACTTAAAATATTAGGAGAAATATAATGGCAAAAGTTGGATTAATTATGGGAAGTAAATCTGATTTTGATGTGGTTAAAGAATGTGTTACCACTTTAAAATCATTTGGTGTGGAAAGCGAAGTTATTGTTTCTTCTGCCCATAGAACACCAGAACAAACTGTAGAGTGGACAAAATCTGCTAAATCTAAAGGTATATCTGTTATTGTTGCATTTGCTGGTGCTGCTGCTCATTTAGCAGGTGTGGTTGCTTCTAAAACTAACCTGCCGGTTATTGCAGTGCCTATTGCTTCTACTACATTAGGTGGTTTAGACAGCCTGCTTTCTTCTGTGCAAATGCCTGGCGGTATTCCTGTTGCCACAATGGCTATCGGAAAAGCTGGTGCAAAAAATGCAGCTCTTTATGCCTGCCAAATAATTGCTTTAAATGACGAAGTGTTATATGAAAAACTAGAGCTTTATAGAAAAGAAATGGCAGAAAAAATAGAAAAAGATAATATTTCATTAAAAGAATTATTAGATTAATGATTATATTACAAGAATCTTTAAATAATTTAGTGGAAATATTTAATATTTCCACTAAAGAACAAATTCCTTTCATATTCCCTACTGATACTATTTATGGCATTGGTGCAAGTATATATAATAAAAATGCAAACTTAGAAATATATAAAATTAAAAATAGACCTTATAATAAACCTTTTCCTATTTTAGCAGGCAGTATAGACCATCTGGCAGAAATTGCTGATATTTCAAGCCTTAGCAGTAAAAACTTTCAATTTTTTAAAGAAAACTATAACAATTTTTCCACCTTTATATTCTATGCAAAAGAAAACCTGGATGGTATGTATAAACATAATAATAAAGTAGCCATTCGCATACCAAACAAAAAAATATTATCAGAGGCTTTAGTAAAAAGTAATATATTTTTAACAGCTACCAGTGTAAATGAAAGCGGAAAACCATTTTTAAATTCATTAAATAGTATTATAGATGAATTTTCTTCTATTGAATTATTTGTATGTGGTAAAATAAATAATAACAGTTCAAGTATATATGATATTACAGAAAATGATATAGTTAAAATTCGCTAACTACATAATCTGTAATATAATTTTACCTTATGCCCTAAAATTTATTTCAAAAAAATTAAATCTTTAGTTGACATATACCATTGAAAGTAGTATACATTACTATAATGTGTAATAAAGGAGATTGATTATGAAAAAAATTATCTTACTTGCTATGGCAGCACTTTTTGCTTTTGCTGCAACATCTTATGCTCAGCAACCACCTGCAGATAAGATGAAAATCAACTTAAAAGAAGCTTGGAATCTTAAAGCTACTCAAAAAGGTGTTTTATTTGACCATGGTTTTCACCTTCCAAAATTAAACAATAAATGCGATGCTTGTCACAGCTCACCACAAGGTGGCACTAAAATAGCTTTACAAGGCGAAATTAAAGGCGCAAACAATAAAAATGCTGCTCACAATTTCTGCTGGACTTGCCACGACCAATATCCAAAACCAAACAAAACTCCTGGCAAAACTTGTACTAAATGCCACACTCTTCCTAAATAAGAAAGAATTAAAGCATTATATATATAAGGCTCCATTTTTTGGAGCCTTTTTTATTTACATAACCTACCCCTATTTTATTCTTTATTATAACCCTAAATTAGTCTGCACTGTTTTATAGTATCAATAATTATAAATAGATAATTTTATATTCAGAAATATATTTAATGAATTTAAAACTTAGTAAAGTATTTACTTATACTTACTTAATAACTGTTATTTGCTATTATTACTTGATGTTATGTATTTAGCTTATATTATTTATTCTTTTTTTAATATTAAAAATATATTTTTTTATAATAAAAAAATGGCGAAAAAAAAGTTTATTTTTTCGCCATTATAAAGGCAGCATTATCACTGCTATAAGTTATTTAATTTGTGCTTATATTAAGCCAAGAGGTATCATAGCATCTGCCACACGAGTGAAGCCTGCAATATTTGCACCCATTAAGTAGTTACCTTTAAAGCCATATTCTTCTGCTGTTTCATAGCAAGTTTTATGAATATCACGCATAATTGTTTGAAGCCTTGCATCAGTATAATCAAACTTCCAAGTATCTCTACAAGCATTTTGCTGCATTTCAAGAGCAGAAGTAGCCACAC
>CAMEOC010000175.1 GCA_945929285.1 uncultured Mucispirillum sp. | reverse complement strand
CATCATGCTGCATAGTATTATACATATCTTTATATTTTAAAAGCTCCAGTTCCTGCTCTCTGCTTTTATTAAGCAAATCTTCTAATACAACTGATTCTACGGCGTTATTTATGGCATTTCTTAAAAGCTTAAACTGGATAGGCTTTGCCACAAACTGTGTAATACCCATATTTATTGCTTCCACTAAAAACTGCATATCCACATAGCCTGTAATTAAGATAATAGGCACTTTGCCTTTCATTTTTGTAATTTCTTTGGCAAACTCCATACCATTTATGCCTGGGAGAATGTAGTCTGTTAATACAAGGTCAAAATTATAGTCTTTGCATACTTCAAAAGCACTTTCGGCACTTGTTACAGAAACAAAACGATTAAATTTTGAAGCAAAACGCTTTTCCACAAGCTCTATGATTTCTGGCTCATCTTCTACATAAAGAACATTTAGATTTTTTAAAAAACTCTCGTCCATATAACTTCCAAATTATTATAGCTAATTAATAGCTTTATTTTAAAGTATCTATTTTTCCTAAAAACTTACAAAAGTATAGGAAAAATTATCCCATAATGCAAAAGTGGAGCAGAAAATCTGCTCCAGCTTTTATTTTATATGTTTTCTATACTATAATTACGCTTGGAATTTACCTAACACTTTATTTAACTCACTGGCTTTAAATGCTAAGTGTTCTGATACCTGGCTAACATTTTCCCCTGCAACTTTGTTGTTAGAAGATAAATCAACCAGCTGGTTAGCCTTTTGAATAAGCTCTTTAACCTTAACTGCAATATAAGATGTTTTCTTAACCACATCACTAGAAACTTCTGTGGAGTTAGTAAGACGGACAACGGTTTCATTACCTTCTTGAATAAGCTGCCCTGCATTATCTGCCACATCTTTAATACCTGCAGATGATTTTTCCACCAGTTGATATGTTTCATCAACACTTTGGATAATCATTTTTGCCATTTTATTAATGTTATCAAGGGAATCTTGAGTTCTTTCTGCAAGTTTTCTAACCTCATCTGCAACTACCGCAAAGCCTTTACCATGTTCCCCTGCACGAGCTGCCTCAATGGAAGCATTAAGTGCTAAAAGGTTTGTTTGGTCTGCAATTTCAGAGATAATAGTTAAAACTGCTGTAATCTCTTTAACCCTGTCTGTTACTTCGTTCATTTTATCAGAAACAACTCTTTGTTGTTCGTTTTCTTCATTTACATTTTGCACTAATGTGCTTAAGCTTTCAACGAAATGCCCAAAGATTTGGCGAGTTTTTTCTAAGTCTTCAGTGGTGCTGATAGCTCTTTCTTCTGTAATATCTAAGTTTCTACCAACATCTGCAATTAATTCTTCAGTATCTGAAACAAGCTTCATTTGCTCTGCAATAGTTGAAGAAAGCTCATAAGATGTGGAAGAAAGCTCCTCAGAAGCTGATGATGTTTCAGTAGAAGCATCTACTGCCACCACAATTGTTTTTTGAATTTTTTCAATAAATTTATCCACATAGCCTGCTGCTCTGCCTATTTCATCTATACTTGTGAAGTTAAGACGAGTTCTTAAGTTACCATCACCTTCAGATAAATCTCTTAACTCTACTGCTAAATGTTTTACTGGCCTTATTACATTAATAGTAAATAAGAGCATAATTATTATTGTAGATAAAACAAATGCTATAATAAATACCACTAAAAGTTTAATGGCAACTTTACTTGCATTATCCACTATTTCAAAAATATTTTCCTGTGGAGCAGCAAGGTATAATGTACCTATAAAATCACCTTGGGTAATAGTGTTTTCTGCTGAAGTAGAAGGGGTAGCATATAAGTTAATTGGCATAAAAAAGTGGTTTGCAGCTAAAAGAGTTTTTGTATCTTTATTAAGACCTGCAGCTTTAACCACATCTAAAAGCCTTGCGTCTATTTCATCATGGTTTATAACAAGCCCTTCATTGTAATATAACGCATTTTTTACATTTGTAGCATAACTGTTAAAGTTTGGTGCTAAGTTTAAAAGGTAAATAAATTTGTTTGCTAAAACATAGCCTCTAACAGAATCTTCAATATCTTCTACTAACTGCAGAGCACCTATCATTTTACCTTCATAAACTATTGGAGCAAGAGCTCTTAAAACTATACCTTGTTTATCATAGTCAATGGTTGATAAAAAGCCACTATTTGCATTCATTTTTCTAAATGCCCAAGAGCCTGAAACATCCTCTCCAACAGCTTGTGCTATTTTCTGGTCAGCATTTGGTTTTGAAGTGGAAGCTAATATTTTACCTTCTGCACTGATTATTTGAAAAGATACGGTTGTATCTTTATCTTCTTTATAGGATACTCTAATTACTTGGTTAAATATATCATTTTTTGCAACATTAAGCATGTTTTGCAGGCCTGCTACATCACCCTGCATTAATGCTTCTGTTATTTTTGTATCTTTAAATAAACCAGATGTACCTACTAAAAGAACTGTTTTTCGCATATCAATGAATGTAGACATTCTTATCTGGATAAGCTTAACTTCCCCTTCAATAGTCTGTTGTTTTAAGCCATTAATACCAACTACAGCTACTACAATAACGATAACTAATGAAAGTAAAATAATAAGAATCTGTGGAATAAGAACTTTTAATGCAACACTCCGTTTGTATCTCTCAAATAAACCCATTAGAACACCTTTTTTATTTTTTTTGCAACCTAAATTGCTTTATATCACAATATATATTTTTTTGCAAGAAACAATTTAAAATATATACCTTAATAAAGCTACTAAAGCTATGCCAAAAATTATCACTGCAAAAAGGTTTTTAATAAAGTAACCAATAATAAAGGTTGCCATCCCTGCAATTAAGTAGTAATTATTAAATGATAACTCTATGATTTTACCATTTCCGTTAGTTAAAAGTGCAGGTATTAAAAGGGCAGAAAGCACCGCAACTGGAATATAACCAAGCCACTCCACTATGGCAGGCTTTAATTTTTTACCCTTTAATATAAGAAAGGGCAGCTGCCTGGCAAGGTATGTTACTAAAGCCATACCTATAATTACTAAATAAATATTTTCCAGTGCGTTATTAGCCATGATGCTGCCTCACTTTCATAAAATAGCCTGCAAATGCACCTAATACTGCACCTGCTATAATACCTGCATATACCATATCAAGCAAAGAAAAACAAAGGGCAGTTGCTCCCCCTGTAATAAAAGCTGCAACCTGTGGCATATTTATAAGCCTTGGCATTATTAAAGCTATAAAAAGAGCATATAGTGTAAAATCAAGTCCAAATTGAGTGCTGTCTGGTATTAATGTGGCTGAAATACTGCCTATTACATTGCTTATTATCCAAGACATATGAGAAAATATATTTATGGCAAAAGCTGTGCTTTGGTTTGCATTATTTGCAGACATAAAACCAGTATGCACTGCAAAAGCCTCATCTGTTATCTGGTATGCAAATAAAGACTGTTTTAAAAAGCTCCAGTTGGCAATGTATGGGTATAATACTGATGTATATAAAACATGCCTGGAATTAACTATTAATGTGGTAATAATTATGGAAAGTGGACTTG